>MIAC01000064.1 GCA_001830475.1 Rhodospirillales bacterium RIFCSPLOWO2_12_FULL_67_15 | reverse complement strand
CCTGGCCGGTGCGGCCGGTTTCGAGGGCCGTCTGCGCGGTGCGCTGGGACATGGCCTTGTCGGCGTTGTCGAGGGATTTGCCGATCTCGCTCCCGATCATCGCGCCCGCGAGCGTGCCGATGGCGACCGCGGCCAACTGTCCCCGGCCGCCGCCGATCTGCGAGCCGATCAGGGCGCCGGTACCGGCGCCGAGGATCGTGCCCATGGTCTGCTTGGGGCTGTCCTGCATGTTCTGGCACCCGGCGAGAAAGACCGCCGCCGCCGTCGCCAGCGCGATTCTTGTCGTTTTCATTTGTCCGATCTCCTGAGGGCCGCCTTGCCCGGGTGGGAAAGGGATTGGGGATGAGCCGAATTAAATATAGCCTGGAAGGAGAATGTGGCAAATTTATGGGCCGCGGCGCCGCGCGCGGGGGCCTGTGAAAACGAGCCGATTCAATAGGTTGGATGAACCGGCGGATGGGTTTCCGATGATGAGCCAAACAGACCCCGAAGATCCGATCGAGCTTTTCAAAAGCTGGTTCGCCGAGGCCGCCCGGGCCGAGCCGGCGGACCCGGACGCGGTCGCGCTCGCGACCGCGGATGCTTCGGGGCGGCCGTCGGTGCGCATGGTGCTGCTGAAAGACGCCGACGCGCGGGGATTCGTCTTCTACACCAACATCGAAAGCCGCAAAGGGTTGGAGCTCCAGGCGAACCCGCGCGCCGCGCTCTGTTTTCACTGGAAATCGCTCGACCGCCAGGTGCGGGTGGAGGGCGGTATCGAGCCGGTCGCGGAAGCGGAGGCGGACAGCTATTTCGCCTCCCGCGACCGCGCGAGCCAGATCGGCGCCTGGGCCTCGCAACAATCGCGCCCGTTGGAAAGCCGCTTCGCGTTGGAGCGGCGCCTCGCCGAGTTCACCGCCAAGTTCCACATCGGAACGGTGCCGAGGCCGCCGTTCTGGTCCGGCTTCCGGCTGGTCCCCGAGACGATCGAATTCTGGCAGGAACGGCCGTTCCGGCTGCACGACCGGACGGTGTATCATCGCGACGGCAGCGCCTGGTCGGCGCGCAAACTTTATCCCTGAACATCCCATGCCGGAAACCGCCGTTTCGTCCCTCGCGTCCGCCAACGAAAAAAACGTCCGCCTGATCCGCCTGGCGGCGCACGCCTCGGTGGCGGTCGCGTCGCTGCTGATTCTCATCAAGCTCGCGGCGTGGCTGATCACCGATTCGGTCAGCCTGTTGTCGACGCTGATCGATTCCCTGCTCGACGTCGGCGCCTCGCTCGTCAACCTGATCGCCATCCGCCACGCCCTCACGCCGGCGGACAAAGAGCACCGGTTCGGCCACGGCAAGGCCGAAGCGCTCGCCGGGCTCGGCCAGGCCGCCTTCGTCGCCGGCTCGGCCGCGTTCCTGCTCGTGCAAGCCGGCGAACGCCTGTTGCGGCCCAGGCCGCTCGCCAATCCCGACATCGGCATCGCGGTCATGGTGTTCTCGATCGCCGTCACCCTCGCGCTGGTCGTGTTCCAGAAATACGTCGCGCGTCGGACGGCGTCGGTCGCCATCGGCGCCGACTCGCTCCACTACGAAACCGACGTTCTCGCCAACGCCGGCGTCATCGTGTCGCTGATCCTGGTCTCGCGCTTCGGCTGGCCGGCCGCCGATCCGCTCGTCGCGATCGCCATCGTCGGCTACATCTTCTGGGGCGCGTGGGCGATCGGCGCCCGCGCGCTGCACATCCTGATGGACCGCGAACTGCCCGACGCCGATCGCGATAAAATCCGGGCCATCGCCAAATCGCATCCGGCGGTGCGCGGCGTCCACGACCTCAAGACCCGCTCCTCGGGATCGCACCTGTTCATCCAGCTTCACCTCGAACTCGACGGCAACATGAAACTGACCGACGTCCACGTCGTCTCCGAGAACGTGATGGAGCGGATCACGACCGCGTACCCGAACGCCGAGGTCATCGTCCACGAGGATCCCGAAGGCGTGGTCGAACGGCGCGCCGTCTACGGCTGAAGAGCGGAATCGCATGAGCGGCAGCCAGCGCAAGAAAGCCGGATACTGGGTCGCCGTCCTCGCCCTCGCCGCGAACGCGGCCTCGGCCGCGGCGGAGGAGCTCACCGTCCGCGAGATCGAAATCGAGGACCGCAAGGCGGTGGTCGCGACGGTGGAGAGCGTCGACCGCATCGCCGCCCGCGCCCGCATCGGCGGAACCGTCGCCAAGCTGGTCGTGGACGAGGGCGCGTCGGTGCGCCGGGGCGACGTCCTCGCCGAGGTGGTCGATCCCAAGCTCGATTCCCGGCGCCAGGCGGTCGAAGCGCGCATCCAGGCGCTCGAATCGCAAAAGAAGCTGGCGCAGACGGTCCTCGACCGGGTCGCGAAGCTGCGCGAGACCGGCGCCGCGGCCCAGGCGCGTCTCGACGAGGCCATGACCAGCCTCAGGGTCGTCGACCGCGACCTCGTGGCGATGGTCGCCGAACGCAAGGTCGTCCTCCAGCAGCAGGCCGAGGGCGCGGTCCTCGCCCCCGCCGACGGCCGCGTGATCGCCGTCCCCGTGACCGGCGGGGCGGTGGTGCTGCCGGGCGAGACGGTCGCCACGCTCGCCGCCACCGCCTATATCCTGCGCCTGAACCTGCCCGAGCGGCACGCGCGCTTTTTGCGCGTCGGCGACGAGGTTCGGGTCGGCGCGGCGGCGCTCGATCCCGCCGAACGCAAGGAATCCTTGCGCGCCGGCCGGATCGTCCAGGTCTATCCCGCCCTGCGCCAGGGACGGGTGGTCGCGGACGTGGACGTCGCGGGCCTCGGCGATTACTTCATCGGCGAACGGGTCGCGGTCCACGTCGCCACCGGCAAGCGGCGCACCTTCGTCGTCCCGCCCGAGTATCTGTTCCGCCGGCACGGCCTGACCTTCGCCAAGCTCAGGGACGGGCGCGAGGTGGTGGTGCAGCCCGGCCTGCCCGCCGACGGCGGGATCGAGGTTCTCTCCGGCCTCGCCGAAGGCGACGTGCTCGCCAAGCCGGGGGCGGGGCCATGACGCTGGGGCTGTCCGGCGAGCTCACCCGCACGTTCATCCGCTCGCCCTTGACCCCGCTCACCCTGGTGGTGGCGATCGGGCTCGGAATCGTCGCCCTCGCCGCGCTCCCGCGCGAGGAAGAACCGCAAATCGTCGTTCCGATCGTCGACATCCAGGTCGAGGCGAGCGGCCACAAGGCGCCCGATGTCGTCAAGCTGGTGACCGAGCCGCTCGAGGACATCGTCAAGGGAATCAACGGCGTCGAACACGTTTATTCCCTGAGCGAGGACGACCGCGCCGTCGTCACCGTCCGCTTCGCGGTCGGGACCAGCGAGGACGCGGCCATGGTCCGCGTCCACGACGAAATCCGCGCCAACATCTGGCGCATCCCGATCGGCATTCCCGATCCCTTGATCGTCGGGCGCGGCATCAACGACGTGCCGATCGTGACGCTCACCCTGTCGCCGCAGGGCGACGTCGCGAAGCGCTGGGACGACAACGCGCTCCATAAGGTGGCGGACGATCTGATCCACCAACTCACCAAGGCGCCGGACGTCGGGCAGGTCTTCGTCGTCGGCGGGCGGGCGGACCAAATCCGGGTCGAGCCCGATCCGGAGCGGCTCGCGCTCTACGGCGTCACTCTCGCCCAGCTCGTGGACAAAGTCCGCAACGCCAACCGTCGCTTCGTCATCGGCCAGATGCGCGAGCGCGGCCGCGCGCTTTCGGTTCTCGCCGGGCAGACGCTCGACGGCCAGCCGGACATCGGCCAGCTCCTGATCACCAGCCGCGACGGCCGTCCCGTCTACGTCAAGGACGTCGCCCGGGTCGTGGTCGGCGCGCGCCCCGAGGAAAGCCGGGTCTGGCACCTGGTCAAGACGCAGGACGGGACGTTCGAGCGCCGCCCCGCCGTCACCGTCGCCGTTGCCAAGCGCAAGGGCGCCAACGCGGTCGCGGTCGCGGACGCGGTCCTGCGTCAGTTCGAGACGGTGCGGGGAACGCTGATCCCGCCGGGGGTCGAGGTGACGGTCACGCGCAACTACGGCGCGACGGCGACGGAGAAATCGAACGAGCTTCTCTTCCATCTCGCGCTGGCGACGGTTTCCATCGTCGTGCTGATCGCGTTCGCGCTCGGCTGGCGCGAAGGCGTCGTCGTCATGATGGTGGTGCCTTCGACCATCCTGCTCACCCTGTTCGCGTCGTGGCTGATGGGGTTCACCATCAACCGCGTCAGCCTGTTCGCGCTCATCTTCTCGATCGGCATTTTGGTCGACGACGCGATCGTGGTGGTGGAAAACATCGCCCGCCACTGGGCGGCGAACGACGGCCGCGACCGCGTCCGCGCCGCGATCGAGGCGGTCGCCGAGGTCGGCAATCCGACCATCGTCGCCACGCTCACCATCGTCGTCGCGCTGCTGCCGATGCTGTTCGTCTCCGGCCTGATGGGGCCCTACATGAGCCCGATCCCGGCGAACGCGTCGGCCGCCATGTTGTTTTCGTTCTTCGTCGCGGTGACGATCGCGCCGTGGCTCGCCGTGCTCTTGCAACGCGTCGCGCCGCCGCCGGCCGGCGTCCACGACGGCGAACGCGTCGGGCGGCTCGGCGCGTTGTACCGCCGCCTCGCCGTTCCGCTGCTCGCCGAGCGGCGGCGGGCGAAGCGGTTTTTGGCGGCGGTGGCGGCGGGGACCGTCGTCGCCTGTCTTCCGTTCTTGACCCAGCACGTGACCGTGAAGCTGTTGCCGTTCGACAACAAGTCCGAGCTCCAGGTGATCTTCGATCTGCCGGAAGGAAGCGCGCTCGAGGCGACCGAACGGGCGCTGATGGCCGCCGCCGACCGCATCCGAGACATTCCCGAGATCACCCATCTCCAGCTCTATGCCGGCACCGCGGCGCCGTTCAACTTCAACGGCCTGGTCCGGCAATATTACCTCCGCCGCCAGCCCTGGCAGGGCGACATCCAGGTCAACCTGCTGCCCAAGGGCGATCGCGCGCGGCAAAGCCACGTGATCGCCCTCGAGATCCGGCGCCGTCTCGCCGTGCTGCCAGCGCTCGAAGGCGTCGAGCTCAAGATCGCCGAGATCCCGCCCGGGCCGCCGGTCCTCAGCACCCTGATGGCGGAAATCTACGGCCCCGACGCCGAGACCCGGCGCGAGGCGGCGCGCCGGGTGCGCAAGGCGTTCGAGGCGGTGGATTTCGTCGTCGACGTAGACGATTCCTTCGGCGCCCCGCCCGAACGGCTGCGCGTCGAGATCGAGCAGGAAAGCCTCGAGTACCACGGCGTCCAGGAGCAGGCGCTTTACGACACCCTCGAAGCGCTACTCGGCGGCGTGCGGGTCGGCTATTCCCATCGCGGCCCCGGCGTCAGCCCGGTCGAGATCGCCGTCCGCCTGCCCAAGGAAGCCCTGGTCCCGGCGGAACGGCTGTTGACGACCCCGGTCGCGGCGCCGGGCGAGGCGGCGGACACCGGCGCCAACGTCGAGATCGGCGACGTCGTGCGCCTCAGGCGCGAGCGCGGCTCCTATCCCCTCTACCGCCGCGACGGGCGCTTCGCCGACCTGGTGACGGCGGAACTGGCGGGGCGCTTCGAGGCGCCGATCTATGGCATGCTTGCGGTCGGCGAGAAACTTGCCCGCGCCGAGTGGGCGGGAAAGGGCAGGGGCGAGATCCGGCTGCACGGCCAGCCGGTGGACGAATCCAAGGTCACGCTGCTCTGGGACGGGGAATGGGAGATCACCTACATCACCTTCCGCGACATGGGCCTCGCTTTCGCCTTCGCGCTCTTCGGCATCTACGTCCTGGTCGTCGCCCAGTTCGGCAGTTTTCTCCTGCCGCTCGTCGTGCTCACGCCGGTTCCGCTGACCCTGATCGGCATCGTCTTCGGCCATTGGCTGTTTTCCGCGCCGTTCACCGCCACGTCCATGATCGGGTTCATCGCGCTCGCCGGCATCATCGTCCGCAATTCGATCTTGCTCGTGGACTTCATCCGCCGGCGCCAGGGCAAGGGAGCGGCCTTGCGCGACGCGCTCCTGGAAGCGGGAGCGATTCGCATCAAGCCGATTGTCCTCACCGCCGCGGCGGCGATGACCGGCGCCGCCTTCATCCTGCTCGACCCGATCTTCCAGGGGCTCGCCATTTCCCTCGTCTTCGGGCTCGCTTCCTCCACCGCGCTCACCATGCTGACGATTCCCGCCCTCTACGTCTGGCTGCGCGACGACGGCCGGCCCTTCAGCGGCGCTTAGGCCGACGATGACCGCCGCCGATTCGCAGGCCGAGGCGATCGCCTTTCTGTCCCGGCCCGGGACCTACGGCGCCGGCGTCGCAGGGGTGCGCCGGATCGAAACCCACATCTCGGTCGTCTTTCTCGCCGGGGATCGCGCGTTCAAGCTGAAGAAGGCGGTGCGCTATCCCTATCTCGACTTCTCGACCTTGGAAAAGCGCCGCGCCGCGTGCGAGGCGGAAATCGCCGTCAACCGCCGCACCGCGCCGATGATCTACCGGCGCGTCGTCCGGCTTTCGCGCGGCCCCGGGGGAAGCCTTTCCCTCGGCGGCGAGGGCGCGCCGGTCGAGTGGTTGGTGGAGATGGCCCGCTTCGACGAAAGCGGGCTGTTCGACCGCCTCGCCCGCAACGGCATGTTGGAGCGGCACCGGATCGAGGAGCTGGCGGAGACGGTGGCCGGTTTCCACCGGGACGCGGAACAAAAGCGCGACGCGGATTCGGCGGCCAACCTCGCCCAGACTATCGCCGGCAACGCCGCGAGCATGGCCGGGCCGGCGGGCGGCGCCTTCGCGGCCGAGGCGATCACGCGATTGAAGGAATTATCCGACGCCCGGCTGGCCGCGCTGCGTCCGCTGTTGGATCGGCGGCGGGAGCGCGGCCTGGTCCGCCGCTGCCACGGCGATTTGCATCTCGGCAACATCTGCCTGATCGACGGCCGGCCGGTCCTGTTCGACGCCATCGAGTTCAACGAGACCTTCGCGGTCATCGACGTTCTCTACGACGCGGCCTTCCTGGCGATGGACCTGGATCATCTCGGCGCGCGCCGCTTGGCCTCCCAGTTCCTCAACCGCTATCTCGACGCGATCGGCGACGACGAGGGCTTGGCGGCCCTCCCGCTGTTCCTCTCCTTGCGCGCGGCGATCCGCGCCCACGTCGGCGCGACCGCGGCGCGCGCGTTCCCGGACCCGGCCGAGGCCCACACCCGCCGGGCCGAGGCCCGGCGCTATCTGGAGGAAGCGTTCGCGTATCTCGAACCCGGCGGCGCGCGCCTGATCGCCGTCGGCGGCCTTTCCGGCAGCGGCAAATCCCGGCTCGCGTGCGAGCTCGCCCCCTGGATCGGGGCGGCGCCGGGGGCGCGGGTGGTGCGCTCCGACGTGGTCCGCAAGCAGCTCGCGGGGGTCGGGTTGCACGACCGTCTCGGCCCCGGGGGCTACTCGGCGGAAATGACCACGCGAACCTTCGCCGAATTGGATAGGCGCGTCGAGGAGGCTTTGCGAATCGGCCGGCCGGTGGTCGCGGACGCGGTCTTCGCCCGGCCCGAGGAAAGGGATCGCCTCGCTCGGATCGCCCAGGCGTGCGGGGTGCCCTTCGACGGGCTCTGGCTCGAGGCCGACCCGGCGCTCATGGAGCGTCGCCTCGCCGAGCGCGTGGCCGATGTCTCCGACGCCACGGTCGAGGTCCTCCGCCGGCAGCAGACCTACGATCTCGGCCACGTCGAATGGACCCGGATCGACAGCGGCGGGACGAGGGAAGGGACTCTGGCCAAGACCTTGGCCGCCCTCGGGTTAATGCCCCTCTCCCGCGATAGCGGGAGAGGGAAGGGGCCCGGCCCGGGCTAATGCCCCTCTCCCGCGACAGCGGGAGAGGGAGGGGCCCGGCCCGTCAGGACCGGGAGGGTGAGGGTTTCCGGGACTTCGCCGGACGGGCCGCTTCCAACGTTCTAAGTATAATTCCGACCACGCCTTCGGTGTTGGCAAGGATGTCGTTATTCCAAAAGCGGAGCACGCGCCAGCCCCGGGCTTTCAGCCAAGCCGTGCGCCGTCGGTCGGCGTTCCTGCTATGGTTGGCGGCCGATCCGCGATCTTGGGGGAGTGCGCTCATGAATGCCGACGATCTCCGCGCCATACAGACGCCGCTCAAGGCCAAGTACCGCGAGGCACCCGATGCCGCCGTCATCACCCTGAAGGCGAGCGGCAAGCTCGACGACGCTCATATCGCTTGCAAGGTGGAAACGGGCCGCGCCATCGTCGAGGCCGGGCTCCATCCGGCCACCGGCGGCGACGGCACTTTCGCCTGTTCGGGCGACATGCTGCTCGAGGCGCTGGTTGCCTGCGCCGGGGTGACGTTGAAGGCGGTCGCCACCGCGCTCGGCATCGAGCTCCGGAGCGGCCGGGTGAGCGCCGAGGGCGATCTCGACTTTCGCGGCACGCTGGGCGTCGCCAAGGACGCACCGGTCGGCTTCCGCGAGGTGCGGCTCAAATTCGACGTCGCCACCGACGCGAGCCCGGAGCAGCTCGACAAGCTGCTGACCCTGACCGAGCGTTATTGCGTGGTCTTCCAGACGCTGAACAAGCCGCCGAAGCTCAGCGCCCGACTCGACATCTCGAAGGCCGCCGGATCGTAACGTGAAAGGAACCACAGAGACGCGGAGACACGGAGAAGACATCCGGGAAAGCTGTCATCGCCGGGCTTGACCCGGCATCCTTGGCGAAGCTCGCGCGAGCGGCTCCATGGATGCGCGGATCATGGCCGCATACCCGAACGCCGAGGTCATCGTCCACGAGAACCCCGAAAGCGTGGTTGAACAGCGCGCCGTCTACGGCTAAGCGGCGCGGGTCCCTC
>MIAC01000063.1:12998-13559 GCA_001830475.1 Rhodospirillales bacterium RIFCSPLOWO2_12_FULL_67_15 | reverse complement strand
GGCTACGCCGCCGGGCGCTTTTCCTTCAACGTCAAGGGCGGGCGCTGCGAAGCCTGTCAGGGCGACGGCGTGATCAAGATCGAGATGCACTTCTTGCCCGACGTTTACGTCCAATGCGACGTCTGCAAGGGCAAGCGCTACAACCGCGAAACCCTCGAAATCCATTTCCGCGACAAGTCCATCGCCGACGTGCTCGATATGACCGTGGACGAGGCGGCCGAGTTCTTCAAGGCCGTCCCCGCCGTGCGCGACAAGCTGACGACGTTGCAGCGGGTGGGCTTGGGCTACATCCATCTCGGCCAGCAGGCGACGACGCTTTCGGGCGGCGAGGCGCAGCGGGTCAAGCTCGCCAAGGAGCTGTCGCGCCGCGCCACCGGGCGCACCGTCTACATTCTCGACGAGCCGACCACGGGATTGCATTTCGAGGACGTGCGCAAGCTGCTCGAAGTCCTGCACGTCCTGGTCGAGCAGGGCAACACCGTGATCGTGATCGAGCACAATTTGGAAGTCGTCAAGACCGCCGACTGGATCGTGGATTTGGGCCCCGAGGGCGGCGCTGGC
>MIAC01000063.1:12333-12975 GCA_001830475.1 Rhodospirillales bacterium RIFCSPLOWO2_12_FULL_67_15 | reverse complement strand
CCCGCCCGAGGACATCGCCGCCGCCCCGGCGAGCTACACCGGCCGCTACCTCGCGCCGCTCTTGAAGCGCGGGCGGGAGAAGAAACGGGCGTGAGCGCGGACCGCATGCACGCCGGAGTGGATTTCGTTCATTTCGAGCCCATCTTGAGGGGGGTTTCAGTAAGGTAAAATGGGCTTAACCCCTTGAAACCGCTCGAAACAGCCCGATTTGAACGCGAATCGCTCATCATCGCTCATCATTTCCCATCTTTTCTCGCCGTTTTTCCACCCGTTCCCCACCCGTCATGCCCGCGAAAGCGGGCATCCATCTTTTTCAAAAGCGTGGACTCCCGCTTGCGCGGGGGGGTGACGCGGAAAAACCTATCCACTTGTCCAAGAACACGGAATCGCACGGTTAGAAACTATACCCTATGTTAGGAATATTGTCAATGATTGGATTCCGGGCTGGATTTCTGCCCTTTTTCGGCCGCCCTAGAACGCCACGGTGCGCTTTGCGCGCTCCTGTTTTTCCGCGCCCCAGGCGCGGGGCGCGGTCGGCGCGACGCTCAGGCTCTTGATCAGCGTGCCGTCGCCGGGACGGGTGAGCTCGGTCCGGCCGGCGCGGTTCTCGACCACGATCCGGCCCGCCGACAGAAGCGCGAT
>MIAC01000063.1:2618-12312 GCA_001830475.1 Rhodospirillales bacterium RIFCSPLOWO2_12_FULL_67_15 | reverse complement strand
GCCGCCCCAGAACGTGGTGCCGCGGATGCCGACGGTCGCGACGTCGGTCTCGACCCGCATCGAACCGCCCGGGGCCTTGGCGATGGCTCCGGCGGACGTGGCGAAGGCGCCTTCGATCAGGCGCATGGCGACGCTGGGCGCGGACCCGCCCGCGACATAGTCGATGACCACGAACACGGTCTTTTCGCCGAGAGTGACGACGGCATCGTCGAGCATCTTCATTTCGAGGCGCGCCTCGCGCCCGGTCGAGATCACGTCGCCGCGGAAAATCGGATCGTCCATCTTGAGCGGGCGCGGCACCGCGTCCTGCATCGCCGACGCCGCGCCCTTGAGGCGGACGATGCGTCCGGCCACGTCCGCCACCCCTTGCGCCGAGGCCGGGCGCGCGAACAGGGCCGCGCAGAGCGGCATCGCGGCCGTCGCCAGCGCCAATTTCAAGAATTCCGAGCGGGTCATGGCTATCCCCCTTTGGGTCGCTGTGAAGTATTCTTAAAATGACACGACGGGAGCAGGACTTCAAATCACGGCCCCGTGCCGGATGGCCGGACGGATGCCGGATTGCGTCTCCCCTATCGTTGCGATAGGTTTTTCCACCCGACATTGTGTTCGTTGATGAACATATCTTCCGACTTACCACCTGTCCACGTGATCGGCGGCGGTTTGGCCGGCAGCGAGGCTGCCTGGCAGATCGCCGCCGCGGGCGTTCCGGTCGTGCTCCACGAAATGCGCCCCGAGCGGCGCACGCCGGCGCACACGACCGCGCGCCTCGCCGAGCTGGTCTGCTCCAACTCGTTCCGCTCCGACGACGCCGAGACCAACGCCGTCGGCCTGTTGCACGCGGAAATGCGCAAGCTGGGCTCGCTCGTGCTCCGCGCCGCGGACGCAACCCGAGTGCCCGCCGGCTCGGCGCTCGCGGTCGACCGCGACGGGTTCAGCCGCGCGGTCGAGGAAGCGCTCGCGACTCATCCTTTGGTCACGATCCGGCGCGAGGAGATCGCCGGACTTCCGCCCGCGGATTGGGCTTCGGTCATCGTCGCGACAGGGCCGCTCACCTCGCCCGCGCTGGCCGACTCGTTGCGCGCGTTGACCGGCGAGGAGTCGCTCGCGTTCTTCGACGCCATCGCCCCCATCGTCCACAAGGACAGCATCGACTTCGACAAGGCGTGGATGCAATCGCGCTGGGACCGGGGCGGAATGGATTACGTCAACTGCCCCCTCACGCGGCCCGAGTATGAGGCGTTCGTGGACGCGTTGCTCGCCGCCGAAAAAGTCTCCTTCCACGACTGGGAAAAGGACACGCCCTATTTCGAGGGCTGCCTACCGATCGAGGTGATGGCCGAGCGCGGGCGCGCAACCCTCGCCTTCGGGCCGATGAAGCCGGTTGGTCTTACCAACCCTCACGCCGGAGGGCGGCTGGCTTACGCGGTGGTCCAGCTCCGCCAGGATAATGCGCTCGGCACCCTTTACAACATGGTCGGGTTCCAGACCAAGCTCGCGTATGGCGAGCAGGTGCGCATCTTCCGCACCATCCCCGGGCTCGAGCGCGCCGAGTTCGCCCGCTTGGGCGGCGTGCACCGCAACACGTTCCTCAATAGCCCGCGCCTTCTCGATGCCGGATTGCGCCTGAAGGCGCGGCCGAGCTTGCGCTTCGCCGGGCAGATCACCGGCTGCGAGGGCTACGTCGAGAGCGCGGCCATCGGCCTGATCGCGGGACGTTTCGCCGCCGCCGAGCGCCTGCGCCGCGCAAGCGCGCCACCGCCGCCGACCACCGCGCTCGGGGCGCTGCTGGCGCACGTCACCGGCGGCGGCTTGGCCGAAACCTTCCAGCCGATGAACGTGAACTTCGGGCTCTTTCCGCCGATCGAACTCACCGATGCGCGCGGCCGGCCGCTTCGGGGCGAAGCGCGCAAGCGTGCGTTCACGACCCGCGCATTGCGAGATTTGGACCCATGGCTGACGGCGGCATGACTCCGGACACTGCTGCGGCCGAGACGTCGCGCTCGATCGCGCCCGGATGGGCGCGGCGGCGGGCTCTGTTCACCGACGCCTTCCCCGTCGCCGTCTTTTTCGGCTGGGCGGCGGTATTCGTCGCCCTGCTCGTGCTCAACATCCAAAACCGCGCGTTCTATTTGGATTCGTGGGCGCACATGGTCTTTCATTTCGTGCTTCCGGCATCGCTCCTAGGCGCGGTCCTTGCCGCTCTCTTCCTGCCGGTGGCCGTCCGGCTGGCGGTCGCGCTTTCCCTCGCGGCGACCGTGCCCGCGATCTACGGAGTCGAGCTCTACCTCGCCGCCACGCGTTTCGGCAACGGACGCGCAATAGACGCCGGCGCGAATTTCGATGCCCGCGACAAGCTGCGGGTCCTGAACGATCTCGGACGTGCGGGCCAGCCCGCTTTTCCCGTGACATACGTCCGTTCTCTTTTGCGCGACAACGGAAACGGCGAACTTGTCCCGGCGCTGGCCGGGGACGTGCCCCTCCTGCCGCTCGCCGGTATGCCGGACGCCACCCTCGTCGTTTGCAACGAAACCGGGCAATGGACGATTTATAACAGCGACCCGCATGGTTTCCGCAACCCCCCGGAGGCCTGGAGCCGCACCCCGCGCGTCGTTCTCGTCGGCGATTCGTTCGTCCACGGCCACTGCGTGCAGTCCGATCAATCCATTCCGGCGCACCTCGCCCGCCGCTTCGGCCGCGTGCTCAACCTCGGCAGCGGGGGCCACGGTCCGCTCGCGGAACTGGCGACGTTACGCGAATACGCCGAACCCCTCCGGCCGCCGGTGGTGCTGTGGGTCTTCTACGAGGGGAACGACCTGACCAAGGACTTCGCCCCCGAATGGCGCGCGCCGATCCTGCGCGCCTACCTGGACGATCCCGGTTTTCGCCAAAACCTGATGACGCGGCGCGGGGAAATCGCCCTGCGCGTGCGCCGGCATTTGGACGAAAAGCTGACGGAGACGATGGCCCGCATCGACCATCCGTTCGAACTCTGGCGGGATATTTTGCAGGTTTACCATCTGCGCAAGGTTCTCGGTCTCGGGGTCGCCGCCCTCGGGGTCATCGAAGGCGATCTCGACGAAAATATCGCCCGTTTCGCCCGCGTGCTCGAGGCCGCCGCCCGCTCGGTGCGCGGCTGGGGCGGACAGTCGATCTTCGTCTATCTCCCCGACGGCGAGCGGTATTTCGGCGCCATCAAGAATAATCCAGTGCGCGAACGAATCCGACGAAGCGTTCTCGAGATCGCCCGGGCCGCGAACCTCCCGGTCGTGGACCTCGATCCGGTCCTCGCCGCCGCCCCGGACCCCGCGGGCCTCTACGTCTTTCCCGGCGCGCACTTCAACGCCGAGGGCTATGCCCTCGTCGCGGCGGCCATCGCCGAGGCTCCCGCCGTCCGGCTCGCCGTCGGCGCGCGCCAAGCGCAAAGCCGCTAGCACGACCGTTATCTTTCCATGACGAAGGCGGGGGCGGCGCCGGCGCGATGCCACGTTCGCGCGATCCGCTTGCGCCCGTAATCGAGGCCGTAGATCAGGAGGGGCCCGAGCCACGCCGCGGCATAGACGGCGGGTTCCACCGGCCCGGTGCCGAGAACGTCGCTGACCGGCGGGAAATAGAGGACCGCCCACGAGAAGGCGATTTCGATGGCGATCCCGGCCACGATCAGCGGATTGCGGAAGGCGTCGCGGTCGATCCCGGTGCCGAAGCGCGACCGGCGCCCGTACAGGTTTCCGATCTGCATGAGGATAATGGACGACAGCGTGATCCCCGTCGCCGCGCGGTAAAGCGAATCTTGCGCCGGCAAATCGGCGCCGTAGCTCCAGCCGCCCTGGACCAGCACCCAGAAGAACAGGAACATGGCGAATCCGGCCTCGATCACGCCGAGAAAAAGATAGCTGTGGATGACCAACGGCCAGTTCAGCAATCTTTGGCGGCGGTCGCGCGGCGGCTGCTCCATGGTGTCGGGATCCGGCTTTTCCTGCCCGAGTCCGATGGCGGGCACGATATCGGTGCCGAGGTCGATGGAAAGAATCTGGATGATCGTCAGCGCGAGCGGCACCGGCAGAACCATGTAAACCAGATAGGGCACGATTTCCGGCCCGTTGCTGGCGAGGACGTAGTCGGTGAACTTGCGTATGTTGCCGAAGATGGCGCGGCCTTCCTCGATTCCCTGCACGATCGAGGCGAAGTTGTCGTCGAGCAGGATCACCTGCGCCGCCTCGCGCGCCACGTCGGTGCCGCTACGGCCCATGGCGATGCCGACGTCGGCGGCGCGGAGCGCCGGGGCGTCGTTGACGCCGTCGCCGGTCATCGCCACTACTTGGTCGAGGTCGTGCAAGGCGGAGACGATCTTCCATTTCTGCTCCGGCGTCGTGCGCGCGAACACGTGGACGCCCCGGCCGAGGCGCTCCGCCAATTCGGTCTTGCGCAGCCGGTCGAGATCGTCGCCGGTGAGAACGGCCGCGTCCGCGCCAGCGGGAACGATGCCCGCCTTGCGCGCGATCGCTTCGGCGGTGCGCGGATGGTCGCCGGTCACCAAGGTGACGCGGATGCCGGCGCGATGGCAGCGCGCGACCGCCGCCGGCGCCTCGGGACGGAGCGGATCCTCGGCGCCGAGAAACCCCTTGAGGATCAAGCCACGCTCGAAAAACTCCTGCGCCGCGGCGGCGTCCGGCGCCGTTTCAAGTTCGATCCAGGCCAGCGCCAGCACCCGGCAGCCTTCGGCGGCCAGCCGGTGCACGATCTTCTCCGCTTGGGCCAACCGGGTTTCGTCGGCGGCGACAGGCGCCGACTCCCCCGGAGTCTCGATGCGCGCGATCAGGGGCCGGAGCGATTCCCACGCTCCCTTGACGCAAAACAGGACCTTGCCGTCGCGGCGGGCGATGCCGGCGGATCGTCTTTTCCGGACATTGAAGGAAAAGCGGTGAACAATGCTGTCAGTGACGGAATCGAACGCTCCACCCGACTTGGCGTGGGCTTCCGCCACCGCGACATCGAGGGGATCGCCGGAGAATCCACTCGCGGTTCGGCTGTTCCGGGAGCGGCGCACGTCGGAAGCGATCAGCGCCAGCGCCAGCGCCTCGGCCCGCGCCGCCCCCGCCAGATCCGCGCCCGCGACGGGATCGGCGACCGCGGTGACGGTCATCTGGTTGAGGGTCAGCGTTCCGGTCTTGTCGGTGCAGATCACGTGCACGGCGCCGAGCGCCTCGACCGCGTTCAGTCCCTTGACCAGGACGTTCCGCCGCGCCATACGCAGACTGCCCATGGCGAGCGAGAGCGTCAGCGTCGGCAGAAGTCCCTCGGGCACAAGGGCGACGATGATCCCGATCATGAACACCATGTTGGTCCACGGCGAAATTCCCGCGAAGACCCCATAGACGAAGAAAACGATCCCGGTGATGACCGCAATTGCGGTCAAAATCCGGACCATGCTCGCCACCTCGCGCTCCAGAGGCGAAATCATGCGCCGCACATCCTGGGAGAGCGTGGCGATCTTGCCGAACTCGGTGCGGTGGCCGGTCGCGTACACCACCGCCGTTCCCCGCCCCTGCTGGACGGTGCAACCGGCCAGCAGCAGGTTGACGGCTTCGTTGTCGTGCGGCCCGCGCGGCGCGGCGGTCAGGCGGACGGGGCGCGCCTCGCCGGTCAAGGGCGCGTTGTTGACCACCAGGTCCTGGCAGTCGATCAGGCGGCCGTCGGCGGGGATCCGGTCGCCCTCGGCGATCTTGAGCACGTCGCCCGGCACCAATTGCTCCGCCGCGACCGTCTCCTCGCGGCCGGCGCGCTGTGCGGTCACCCGCTGCGGCAGAAGCTTCCGCAACTCCTCCATCGCCCGTTCGGCGCGGTATTCCTGGATAAATCCGAACAGGCCGTTGAGCACCGCCACCCCGAGCAGCGCGAGACCGAGGATATCCATACTTTCGCCGGGCTGAACCCGATCGGCGACGAAGCACAGAGACGCGGCGATATAGAGCAGGATGGTGAAAAAATTGGTGAACTGCCGCGCCAGGCTGCCAAGCCATTGATGCCGGCGGCGGGTTTCGATGGCGTTGGGGCCGACTTCGCGCAGCCGCTCGGCGATCTCGGCCGGGGTCAAGCCCTCGGGGCGGGAATGCAGGAAATCGAAAACCTGCCCGGCGGGAATGTCCTGGATTTGCCCCCTCACGCGCCGCCTCCGCGGTAGACGGCGACATCGCATGGGGCGTCGCGCAAGACGACTTCGACCGGATTGCCGTAGAAGAAGTCGCCGGCGAGATGCCGCCGGGACGCCTCCATCAGGATCAGCTGCGACTTGTGCCGGCTGGCGGCGATGATCGTCTCGTGCGCCCAGTCATCGGAAACGACGACGTCCACGCCGATTCTGTCCGCCGTCAGGCTGGTGCGGGCGATGAGATCGGCCTCGATGCGCTCGAGGTGCCGCCAGCCCTTCTCCCGCAGATTGGCCGCGTCCGCTTCGCGCAGGCGGCGAAAGACGATCCGCTTGACCATCACGACGTGGAGAAGATGGACGTGATCGACGGCGGGGGCGAATCGGCCGAGCAGAGCCATGCCGGTTTGGAGCCCTTGCGGATCGCCGGCGACGGGAATCAGAAAGCGCCTGGGCGCCCCGAGCAGGCCCGGCTGCACCACCCGGATCGCCACGACGTCGAAGAGGCGGTGGTCGAGCAGCCGCTCGGAAACGGTTCCGGCGAGATAGCCGCGGCCGCCGCCCCGCACCCGCGCGCCGCACACGACCGCCGTGTTGGCGTCGTTTTCGATCCGCGCGATCAGATCGCGGAAGACATCGCCGCTCGACGGCACGATCGCGACGGCGACGGCGACGCCGGCCGCCACGCCCTGCCGTTCGATCCGTTCGATTTTCGCCCGCACCTCGTCGAGCGGAAATTCCGCCGTGGCGACATGCACGATGCCGAGCCGGCGTTCGGGATCGTGAGCGGCCAGCGTCACCGCGTACCAGGCGATCCAGTCGCCGTTGATCGAACCGTCGTAGGCCAAATAAATCATGGGGCCGGGTAGATCATGACGTTGTCCCTTCGTCCCGGCCTGATCGGGCGCGGGATGTGCCGTTCAGTCCACCGCGCGGCCGTTGGGCGGATACTTGGGATCGCTGTAGCCGGGCGTCGAGGGATGCCCGGGCGGGACGAGCGAGTCGATCAATTTCTCGTCCGCCGGGCCGAGCTTGCCCAAATGACCGAGCGCGGCGACGTATTCCTTCCATTGCGCGAGCGTGCGCGGACCCGCCAGCACCGAAGTCACTATGCGGTTGGCGAGCACCCACAACAGCGCGAACTGGCCCGCGGTCATGCCTTTCTTTTCGGCATGCGCCTTGATCTTTTGCGCGGCGAGGAGCGACTCATGGCGGAATTCGGTCTGCATCATGCGCGCGTCCTTCCGTCCGGCGCGGGTTTCCGCGGGCGGAGGCTTGGCCGGGTCGTACTTTCCGGTCAGCACGCCGCGCGCGAGCGGGCTGTAGGGCACGACCCCGAGGCCGAAGTGGCGGCAGGCGGGCAGGATTTCGACCTCCGGCATCCGGTTCATGGCGTTGTAGTAGGGCTGCACCGCGACCGGCGCGGGCGCGCCCAGCGCTTGCGCGACCTTGACCGCCTCGACGATCCGCCAGGCGCGGAAGTTGGAGAGCCCCCAGTAGCGCGCTTTCCCCGCGCGGATCATGTCGGCGACCGCGGCGACGGTTTCCGCCAGCGGCGTCGTTTCGTCATCGAGGTGCAGGTACCAGAGATCGACGTGGTCGGTGCCGAGCCGCGCCAGGCTCTCGTCGATCGCCCGCAGCAGCCAACGCCGCGAGATGCCGCGACGATGAGATGCGTTACCCATCGGGTTCCCGGCCTTGGTCGCGAGCACCCAATGCTCGCGCTCGTGCTTGACGATCTTGCCGACGATCCGCTCCGATTCGCCTTGCACGTAGTTGTCGGAGGTATCGAGAAAATTGACACCGGCATCGCGGGCATGGGCGACGATGCGGGCGGCTTCCCTGGCGTCGGTGCGCGCGCCGAACGTCATCGTCCCGAGGCAGAGCGGCGAAACTTCGAGGCCGCTCAGTCCCATCCGCACGAATTTCACGGTACCGCTCCCTGTCAGCCGCCGGCGACGAACTTGACGACGATTTCGGCGACTTCGTCGGAAATCAGGTCGCGGAAGAAATGATCCGCGCCGTCGATGGTCTCCAAGCGCACGGTCGGGCCGAGCTTGTCCTTCATGCGCTCGGGCAGGTCGGGGAACATCGCGTCGAGTGTTCCGGTGATGACCAGGACCGGCACCCGGATCTTCGGAACCAGGCTGGGCGTGTCCATCCGGCCGTCGTCGCGATAGTAGGAAACGAACGTCTCGGCGCTGACCGCGGTTTCAGGGCAAAACTGGAACCCGATTCCGCGCATCGTTTCGCTACCCTTGCCCGCCGCGACGAGTTTCTCCGCCTCGGCCAGCCGGGGGCGGAGCGGAACCCGGTGAAAGCTCTCGTAGCCCTCGGCGGCCCGTTTTTCGCTCCAGGCCAGCGGCGCCAGCAGAACGGTCCGCTTTACCGCCGCGTCAGGGCTTTCGAGGGCATAACGCGCGACCTGATTGCCGCCGCGCGAATGGCCGAGCACGGTGATGTCGGCGGCACCCTGCCCTTTCAACCAGCCGATCCAGGCGGCGATCTCGGCCGGGGCGTCCTGATGGCGGTGCGTTTGCGGCTTTGCGCAGTCGGCGTTGCCGCGACGATCCGTTACGCCAAGGCTCAAGGTAACGGAGAGGCTAGAATTCCCCTGTTCGAGCAACGCCTTCTGCAAATACGCCATGGTGTCCATGCGCGCGTGGACCATGGTGCCGTGGACGAGAAGGATCGCCCCGTCTTTCCAGGTCTTGCCGGGCGCGAGCGCCGCTTCGGCGAGCAGTCCCATTCCCTTGTGTTCGAGGCGAACTTCGGCGGCCCGCGCCGATCCCGCCAGCGGCGCGAGCGCGAACGCCGCCACACAGGTTATCCACAACACCGCCCGAATCGCTGGCCCCATCGCCGCCTCCCTGTTTGTCGCCGGCCCGTGCGACTGACGCGACCGGAGCGACTCTTCAATCCCAGAACCGCCCCTGGCAAGCGGGAATCGCGCGTTCGCGACGATCCGCTGGCGGAGCCCTTGTTGTCCCCCTATCTCAAACGAGGCAATATGCCGCGAAAGCGCTGGAAATCACGGGGCGCGCGCGTGCCGGGGGCGGCCTCGAGGTTGCGTGTGTCCGGAATTTGGCTGCAACGGCAAGCGCCCGCATGACACGGTCTTTGTTCCGCATGGATTTATTCCGCCCGGCCTTTTTCCGCCGGGGCCGCGCCGTGCGCGCCATCGCCGGATTGCGGGCGGCGGTGCTCCTGCTGGCGCTGATCGCCGCGTCCCCGCTCCAGGCGCAAGAAGCCCAGGATCGGACCCAACAGATGTTCGACGCGGTTCTGCGCGACGACTTGGCGGCCGTCAAACGCCACGTCGCGGCCGGCGCCGACGTCGGCCGGCGCAACCCGCGCGGGCTCACCGCCGCCGAGCTCGCGGTCGAGATCGGCCATATCGAGATCGCCAACTATCTGCTCGCCGAGGAAAAGGCCCGCGCCAGCCTCCCGCCCAAGCCCGCCGCCGAAAAGAGTCCCGCCAAGTCGGCCAAAAAATCCGAACCGACCCGCGCCAAGGCCACCCCCATGGCGGCGCCGGCCGCCGGGGCGCCA
>MIAC01000063.1:0-2609 GCA_001830475.1 Rhodospirillales bacterium RIFCSPLOWO2_12_FULL_67_15 | reverse complement strand
CCACTGGCCGCGCCCGAGTCCCGACCGCCGGAAACGCCCGTGGCCATTGCCGAACGGCCTTCCGATGCAATTCAACCTTCGCCGGAGCAAACGACTCCCGCCGCGGCGGACACGCCGCAAGCCGAACCGCTCTCCCCGGCGGAACGCATCGCCGCCAGGGTCAGCGAAAGACAGGCGGCGGAGAGCAAATCCTTGCCTCCGCCGCAGCAATCGCGGGAGCCACGGCCGCAGCGGTCGCGGAGCTTTGTCGAATGGCTGGCGGACACCATGGCCGGGCGCGAGCCGCGCGAGGCCACGCGCCCGCGCCTGCCCGAGGGCTTGCGCGAGCCGGCGGAAACGGTGGTCGCCCGGGCCGAACCCCCGCCGCCGGATCGCCCGACGCCGGGCGTGCGCGATCCTTGGGCCCCGGTCGTCGCGCCGGCGGCACCGTCCCTCGCCCCCGCGCCCGATGCTCCCACGCCGCCGCCGGCCGCCGCCGTTACGCCACCTGCCGCGCCCGCGCCGCTGGCTCAGCCCGCACCTGGACCGAGCGAAGTCGCGCCCGCCCCCGGTTCGCAGCCCGGGTCGGGTCCCGGTCCGTGGGCGCCCGTCGTCGAGCGTGGCGGTGAACCGCAGATCGCCGCCGCTCCGCGGACTCCTTCCGGCGCGGCTCAGGAACCGCCGGTGCTGTTTGCCCGCCGCAAGGATTCGCCGCCCGGCAAAGACGCCGGTCCGCCCGGCGGGCTGTTCGGTCCAAGCGAAAAGCAAGCTCCGCAATCGGGCGCGCCGACAAAAGGACCCGCGAGTCCGGCGGCGCCCGGCGCCAAAACCGCCGAGGGCAAGAGCGCCGAGCCGGGCGAGGGCGGTCTCTGGGGCAGCACGGTGGAAATGGCCCAGGCCCGACCTCTGGTGACCGCGCCGCCGGCCGCGCCCCCGGTGCCGGAGACGGTGCCGAGCGGGCTCGGCTTCATGGTCGGACGCTCCCTCAACCTCGACAAGACCGCGCCGCCGCGCGGCGAGACCCAGGAGGCGGGCCGCGGCTGCATCGAAAAGTCGCGCGGCGAAGTCGTCTTCTGCGTCGAGGTCGCCAATTGGCCGCAGGCGATGGAAACCGACTTCACCGTCAACACCATCCTCTATACCGGCCAGCAGGCGGTGGTGCGTTACGACCGGGGCCGGGCGTCGCGGATGCAGACGCTGTTTCCGTCCGATTCCTTCGACAAGGTGGTGACGTACTACGCCGGACTCTACGGCCCGCCGGCGGAATACTGGACGCGCAGCATCGCGCCGCTGGCCGCGGCCCGGCGCGAGAACCCGACGCGCGCCTGGCGCGCGCGCAACCCCAAGACCGGCCAGATCGCGACCCTGGAAATCCGCAAGTTCGACGACACCCGCGGCGGTTTCCCCGACACCCGCCGCGGCGTCGTCATGCTCTATTACCAGGAGGCGGCGCCGATCTTCCCGCAGGTGTCCGCGCTCGAATTGATGCGGCTCAAGCGTCCGCACTTGCCCCCTCCCGATGCCGAGGGAACTGGCGAACAAACGCCGGCCGGAACGCGCACTCAGTAGCGACCCCGCCACGCCCGCCACGCCAGTTGCAGCGGAAGCCAGGGCGGCGGAAGCGTCTTGCCCCGGTCCAGCCGCCGCAACCGGATTTCCGCCGCCGTGGCCCACAGCAAGACCGGCAGCGCCGCGCGGGAAATGCTCGCCGCGTCCGTTCGGGCCTCGGCGATACGTTCGCGGATAAGATCGCGGACGGGATTGCCGCCTGCGCCAACCAGGCCGACGAGGGCGTGCGCGATTCCGGCGGCGCGGGCGGCGCGCCGCGCCGTTTCGTCGGTGATGCCGAGAAGCGCGAGCGCGGCCTGGGCGAGCGCGCCGGAAAGGGCTTCGGCGTGGCTTTCCGCGTCCGCCGCGTCGCGCAGGGGATTCACCGTAAGATCGCGCGCGTGGGCGACGATCAGGCGTTCGAAGGGTTCGGCGACCAAGCCCGCGCCCGCGGCCGCCCGGGCAAAAGCCGCGAGCGCGGGCTGGCGCGGCGGCGGCTTTCCCGCGAACACGGCCAAGACCGCTTCGTACCACCACTGGAGACGCATTTCGGCGAGTAACGGCTCCCGCGCCGCGAGCCGGGCGCGCGCGATTTCCGCGTTCAACGCCAAAAGCGCGAGCAGGCGTGCGCGCAAAAGCTCCGGGGCGAACTGCGCGGCCAGGAACCGGTCGCGGTCCTCGGCGCGCGCCAGCACCGCGCAATAGGCGGCATCCTGCTCCGTTTGTCCCGGCTCTGGGTCCATGTCCGACACTCCGTCCGCGAATCAACACGCGCCATTTTGCGCCCGAAGCTTCGCCCCTGCGCGAATCCGCACCCCGGAGGGGGCGCAGCGCACGCGGCGTTGAATACTAGGATTTGCCCATCGGCCCGCCATCCCTATATTGGCGGATCAAAATGGGATGTGCTTAATGAAGGTCGTTCCCGCCGGCCAATAACCGGACGGGGTTTCTGGTTTTTCCCAAGCCAACAACGGAGGGGTCATGGCGAACATTCTTCTGAATCTGAGAAACACGGTGATCGCGGGCTTCGTGCTGACGGTGCTTATGATCGTCATCGTCGCCGGCGGCACCAAGCAAGGCAT
>MIAC01000062.1 GCA_001830475.1 Rhodospirillales bacterium RIFCSPLOWO2_12_FULL_67_15 | reverse complement strand
TACTGTCGCTGCCCGACACCAAACATGCCATCGTGGTCGATGAAGACGTCGATATTTCCGATCCGGTCCAGGTCGACTGGGCGCTCACGTTCCGCGTCCAGGCGGACCGGGACGTCATCATTGTCGGCGGGGCCCAAGGCAAACACATCGATCCGAGCGTGCGCGCCTGGGAACTCCCGAAGGGCGAACTGCCGACGACTGCGAAGATGGGGATAGACGCAACCATTCCGGAAGGCGTCCCGCCGAGCCATTACGAGAAGATCCGACCGGCCTATCTGGACGAGGTGAGCCTTGAACAGTACATCTGACGAAGTCGCCGAGCGAATCGCAGGACTCCTGCGCGAGCGACCCCGGAACTTTTACGCCATCCTGCAATCACTCGGCGATGTCGAGTATCGGACGATACTCGCGGCGTGGGGAACGTTACGCGAGCAGGAGGCGCTGGCGCGGGATGATGAAGGAAACTATGTGCTGAACGTCAACAGGCCCTAACCGCGCAGCAGCCAGTCCGGACGGCTCGGATCGAGCAGGATGACGGCGATCAGGCCGCCGACCATGGACAGGTTCTTCCAGACTTGCGTGTACTGGAAGAAGTCGAATTCGCCCTCCGGCGTCACCCACCGCCGGTGGTAGAAGTAGGTCGCCAGGAAAAGAAACGCGATCCAGACGAGGCACACCGCCCAGGTATGTTGGTCCGCGAACAGCAGCGCGGTGCCGCCGAACTCCATGAGCAGCACCATGGGCAGCGCCAGCCTGGGCAGAGGAATGCCGCGGTCGGCCATTCCCTCGGCCGTTTTCTCGAAGTGCGTGGCCGCATGCAGGCCGGCAGCAATCCAGCTTGCACAGGTGATTATCCGTACCGCAAGATAGGCAAGCGGTTCCATGCCGGTCATTTCTTGTATTCCCCTCGGTTGCAGTGGCGATCAATTGTAAATTGCCGAATGCGGACGCCGTCCCCGTCAGATGTGAATGGCGCGGCCGAAGGCCTCGAGCACGGACTCGTGCATCGCCTCCGAGAGCGTCGGATGCGGGAACACGGTATGCATGAGCTCGGCCTCGGTTGTTTCCAGCGTCCTGGCGATGCCGTAGCCCTGGATCATCTCGGTGACCTCGGGGCCGACCATGTGCGCGCCGATCAGCGCACCGGTTCCTGCGTCGAAGACGGTTTTCACCATGCCTTCGGTGTCGCCGAGGGCGATCGCCTTGCCGTTGCCGATGAGCGGGAATCGGCCGACCTTCACTATGTGCCCCGATTCGAGCGCCCCCCTTTCGGTGAGGCCGATGCTGGCGATCTGCGGACGGCAGTAGGTACAGCAGGGGATACGCGTCGCATCGAGCGGCTGCACGCCGGCGACGCCCGCGATTTTCTCCACGCAGATCACCCCTTCGTGGCTCGCCTTGTGCGCGAGCCACGGCGCGCCGGTGAGATCGCCGATGGCGTAGACACCCGGCTCGCCGGTCTGGAGCCAGGGCCCGACCACGACGCGGCCGCGCTCGAGCCTCACGCCTGTTCCTTCCAGACCCAGGTTCTCCGTGTTGGCGCTGATGCCGACGGCAAGGATCACGCGCTCGGCGCTCACGCTGACTTCGCCTGCAGCGGAGGCGACGGTGGCGGTGACGCCGCCCGCTGACTTCTTCAGTGCCTTCACCGTTGCCGAGGTCATGATCTTCATGCCCTGGCGCTCGAAGGATTTCCTCGCCAGCGCGGAAATCTCCTCGTCCTCGGCGGGGACGACGCGGTCGAGCGCTTCGACCACCGTCACCTCGGCGCCGAGCGTGCGGTAAAAGCTCGCGAATTCGATTCCGATCGCCCCTGACCCCACGACGAGCAGCGACCTGGGCATCGCCTCGGGGATCATCGCCTCCTTGTAGGTCCAGATCTGCTTCCCGTCCGGCTCCAGGCCGGGCAGCACGCGCGGCCGGGCGCCGGTG
>MIAC01000061.1 GCA_001830475.1 Rhodospirillales bacterium RIFCSPLOWO2_12_FULL_67_15 | reverse complement strand
ACCGCCGATCGCGCCGCCGGCAAGCCGCACCCCGAGATGCTGCACAAGGCGATGGCCGAGGCCGGGGCCGATCCGTCGGCGACGGTGATGATCGGCGACACCACCTTCGACATGGAAATGGCCCGCGCCGCCCGCACAGGTGCGGTGGGCGTGGCCTGGGGCTATCACGCCGCCGCCGAGCTCAGGGCCGCCGGCGCGGATCGCATCGTTGCCGATTTCGCCGAGTTGCCGGCGGCGCTCGACGCGCTGCTGGAGGCGCGCGAATGAAGACGTTGTCCCGAATTCTCGGCGGGGTCGTCGTCCTGATCGTCGCCGTTCTCGTCGCCGTGGTCGCGGTCCTGAAAAGCATGGACTTCAATCCCTACCGCGGCCTGATCGCGGATCACGTCAAGGCCGCGACCGGGCGCGAACTCGTCATCGCCGGCCCGCTCGATCTGGAAATATCCCTGACGCCGTCGCTCGCGGTCGAAAGCGTGACGTTCGCCAACGCGCCGTGGGGCGCGCGCAAGGACATGATCGTCCTCAAGCGGTTGGCGGCGGAAGTGCAACTCATGCCTTTGCTCAAGGGCGAGGTGCGGGTGAACCGTTTGGTGCTGAGCGGTCTCGACGTTCTGCTCGAAGTGGACGGGCGCGGCCAGACCAACTGGGACTTGGCTCCGCCGGGCGGCGTCGCGGCGCGCCCCGGCGCGCCCCAGGGACCGCTGCCGCTGGTCAACAAGGTGGACGTCCGCGACCTACGGCTCGCCTATCGCGACGCGCGCGACGGCACCACGCTCGACCTGGCGGTGGAATCCTTCACCCTGGAGGGGAAGGATGCCGAAAGTCCGCTCGCCGTGACCTTGAAGGCGAGCCACAACGGCCGGCCGGTCGCGGCCTCGGGCCAGTTCGGCAGCCTGAAGACCCTGGCGGAGGCGAACGCCCGCTTTCCGGTGCGCCTCGCCATCGCGACGTCCGGCCTCAAGGCTTCGATCGAAGGGCATGTGGTCGAACCCCGCGCCCCGAAGGAATTCGATTTCAAGGCCTCGGTCAACGGCGACAACATCGCGGCCGTCGCCGCCCTTCTGCAACCGGCGCTGACGGCGGTGCGGGCTCCCGCGGCCGGGCCGCTGGAAGCGGCGTTCCGGATCAAGGGCAAGGGTCGCGTTTACGCGATCGAGGAGATCGCGGCGAGCGCCGGACAAAGCGACCTCGCGGGTTCGGCCCGCGTTTCGCTCGCCGGCCGCGTTCCCGAAATCTCGGCCGCGCTTCGCTCCCGGCGCCTCGATCTCAAGGAGCTGTTTCCCGCCGCGAAAGAGCCCCCGGCGGCGCCTGGTCTGTTGTCTGGGCGGCCTGCGCCGCCGGGCGACGGCCGGGTGTTTCCGGCCGGTCCCTTGCCGCTGGACGCGTTGCGGATCGCGAACGCGGATATCGGCTACAAGATCGAGGCGGTCGTTTTGCCCGGCGGGGTCACGGTTCGCGACGTGGACGCGAAGGGCGCGCTCAAGGATGGCCGGCTTGCGCTCCCGGTCG
The DNA here is from genome assembly GCA_001830475.1 of Rhodospirillales bacterium RIFCSPLOWO2_12_FULL_67_15. Classification (GTDB taxonomy): domain Bacteria; phylum Pseudomonadota; class Alphaproteobacteria; order Rhodospirillales; family 2-12-FULL-67-15; genus 2-12-FULL-67-15. The sequence continues at coordinate 1,955 of MIAC01000061.1, read as the reverse complement.
AACTGACCGCCGCCGGCGGGCGGGTGAATGGCGAGGCGACGCTCGACGGCTCGCGCATTCCCGCCGCGCTCGCTCTTCGCCTCGACGGCGCCAACGTGGATTGGGGCCGGCTGCTCGCGGATACCGGCATGACCGAGATGGTTTGGGACAGCAAGGCCGAGGCCGCAATCGACTTGAAGGGGTCGGGTCGGTCGGTGCGCGAGATCATGGCGAGCCTGGAGGGCGAGGCGAAGGTGGTTCTCGGCCCCGGACGGATCGGCGACAAATATCTCGATTTGGCCGGCGCCGACGTCTTCACCCAGATCGTGACCGCGCTCAATCCCTTCGCTAAGTCGGACGAGTTCACGGCCCTCGGCTGCGCCGTGGCGCGCTTCAAAGTGGCGGGCGGCGTGGCCGAAACCCACGACGGAATCGCGCTGGAAACTGGCAAAATGATCGTCACCGGCGGCGGGCGGATCGACTTTCGCACCGAGGCGCTCGATCTTGCTTTCAAGCCCGAAGCACGGCAGGGCTTCGGCCTCGGTCTCGGCAATGTCGTCGGGCTGGTGCGGATCGAAGGGACGCTCGGCAATCCGAGCTATGGCCTCGATCCGCTGGCCGTGGTGACCGGAACGGTCGGCGCCGTGACCGGAGCGGTCGGCACCGTGACCGGGGGACTTTCGGCGATCGCCCGCTCGCTGTTCGAGGATCGCGGGACGACCGAAGTTTCCCCATGCCAAGTGGCGCTCGGCCGCCCCCGGCCCCGGTCGCAACCGCCGCAGACCGAGACCCGTTCGCCCCCGCCGCCGCCGGGACGGAAGGATGAAGGTCTCGGCGGCGCGGTGCGCGGGCTCGGCGAGGAACTCGGCCGGGGCCTCAAGGGATTGCTCGGCCGCTGATATTGTGCAGGTGAGGGGATTTCATGCGAACTCTGAAACGCTTCTACACCGGCGTGAATGTGCGTCCCCACCGGGAGGGTTTCGAGATTACTCTCGACGGGCGGCCGGTCCGGACGCCGCGCGGCCACCCGCTCGCCCTTCCGACCGAGGCGCTCGCGGCGGCGGTCGCGGCGGAATGGGAGGCGCAAAAGGCCGAGATCGTTCCTGCCGCGATGCCGCTGACTCAGATCGCGAACACCGCGCTCGACCGGGTAAGTCCCAACCGGGAATCCTTCCGCGCAAGCGTCGCCGCCTTCGGCCGGAGCGATCTTCTCTGTCAGCGGGCCGAGGCCCCCGCGGACCTCGTTCGCCGGCAGGAAGACCAATGGGACCCGCTTCTCGGGTGGGCGGCGGAGCGCTACGGCGCGCGGCTCGCCGTCGGGGCGGGTGTCATGCCGATCGCGCAGCCGATTGAGGCCGTCGCCGCCCTGGAAACCGCCCTGGCCGGCCTGGACGATTGGACTTTGGCTGCCGCCGGCGTGGCGACCGCGGCGAGCGAATCGCTCGTCCTGGCGCTGGCCGTGGTCGAGGATCGGATCGGGGGGGAAGAAGCCTTCGCCCTCGCCGTACTCGACGAGGTTTGGCAGAACGAACGCTGGGGCGAGGATCGGGAGGCGGTCGCTCGCCGCAATGCCATCGCCGCCGAGCTCTCGGCCGCGGCGCGATTCGCTCGGCTTTCGCGGCGCTAAAACCTAGGCGGCCCGCAGATCGCGGTATCCCGTGCGCGAATCGATGGTCTTGATGCCGCGGCGGTCGGGTTGGACGGGAATTTTTTCCGTCCGCCGGTCGGTCCGCGCGCGGTTGGCATGGTCGCGGCGTTCGGGCCCGGCCCAGGCCATGCGGCGGCGGCGGCGATCGGGACCGAAATAGCTTCCGAAGCGGACGAACACGCGCGGTTGTTCGACAATGGAGCGGATGCGGCAATAGAGGTGCTGGGCGGTAAAGGGTTTGGCGAGAAATTCGTGGATCCCGGCGTCGCGGGCGAGGCAGACACGCTCAAGGTTGCAGAATGCGGTCACGGCGATGACGGGCGCGTAG
>MIAC01000060.1:8018-8286 GCA_001830475.1 Rhodospirillales bacterium RIFCSPLOWO2_12_FULL_67_15 | reverse complement strand
CGGCGCGATGGCGATCGGCCTGATCGGGCTTTTCAACATCGTCGGCACCTGGAGTTGCGGGGCTCTCGGCGGACGGCATTCGAAGAAATATCTTCTGAGCGCGCTCTACGCGATTCGCGGGGTCGTGATCCTCGTCTTTCTGCTCGCGCCCAAGACGGAATTCGCCATCTATCTGTTCGCCGCGGCGATGGGATTTTTATGGCTCGGTACCGTGCCGCTCACTAGCGGGCTGGTGGCGCAGATTTTCGGCATGCGCTACCTGGGGACG
>MIAC01000060.1:178-7997 GCA_001830475.1 Rhodospirillales bacterium RIFCSPLOWO2_12_FULL_67_15 | reverse complement strand
TCGCCCTCGGGGTTGCTGCGGCGGCGCTGCACCTGCCGATCGCCGACCGGCCGCTCCGGCCCGCCGCGCGAGCGGCGTGAGTTTTCCAAAAAAAGAACGGCGCCCGACTCTATTGAAAACGATCGGGGCGCCGTTCGCGAGCAATCCTCGTTTCTGCCGTCAGGGCTTGATGTAGGCGTAGCCCTGATGCTGAAGTTTGGCGATCTCGGCCACGCCCGAAGGCACGATGTCGCCTTCGGAGACGTCGTAGAGGTTCTTATAGTCGATCTTGCGGCGCTCCAAGGCGATGCCGCAGACCTGGAAGGCGACCTGCTGGTTCTTCAAGCTGCTGATTTTGGCCCTGATGCTGTCGTTGGTCTTGGCGTCCATGAGCATGTCGAGCCCGAGGCCATGCATCACCACCTTGATGTCGGCCTTGTCGGCGCCGACGGCGCTGATGTGGTTTTGGACGTTCGTCATGGCGGCTTCATAAAGCTTACCCTTATCGCCGCCGGCATAGTTGATGTGGTAGACGACCTTATGTTTCCCGGGCGTGGTTTCCGCCGCCTGGGCGAAGGTGGCGGCGCCGATCATCCCGGCGAGCGCGATCGCCGTCGCAACGGCCGTCAATGACGTTTTCTTCATGCGAGTTCTCCCTTTGATTTCAAAGCTCCCAAACGTTCTTTCGAACCGTGAATCCCAGTCTAGGAGCCGCGCCGCAAGCCCCGAAATAGGGGGTTTCCCGAAACGGTATTGGGGTTTTCCCTCATAAGACCACAATTTTTTGAGGTCCCGTCAATCGAGAGCAATGACGAGCTTCATCAGCTCCGCGAGCGAGCGCGCCTGCATCTTTTCCATGACGTGCGCGCGGTGGGCCTCGACCGTTTTTTCGCTGATGCCGAGGACATGGGCGATGCCCTTGTTCGATTCGCCGGCCGCGATCATACCGAGCACCTGGCGCTCGCGCGGCGTCAGTTGATCGAGCCGGGCCTGGATGTCGCGTCTTTCCCCTTGCCCGCGCGCGCCGGCGAGGCTTGTCTCGACCGCCTTCTGCACGAGATCGATCAGGACCTGATCGTTGAACGGCTTCTCGACGAAATCGAGGGCGCCGGCCTTCATGGCGCGCACCGCCATCGGCACGTCGCCGTGGCCGGTGACGACGATCACGGGAATCTCGATCCCGCGCCGCTTGAGCTCCGCCTGCAAATCGAGTCCGCTCAGGCCCGGCATGCGCACGTCGGCGATCAGGCACCCCGGCTGTCCCGGCGGGTAGGCGACCAGGAACTCGTCGGCCGACGCGAACGCCGCGACGCGCAAATGAACCGACCCGATCAGCCAGGAAAGCGATTCGCGCGCCGCCTGATCGTCGTCGACGACGAAGACGACCGGCGCGACGGTTGCGGCGGATGGCGTCGAAGACCAGGGTTTAGGCGGCGTCATGGCGCGCCTCCCCGGCGATGGGAAGGGTGAAGCGGAAGACCGCGCCGCCGCCCGGGCGCGGCGCCGCCGTCAGGCGGCCGCCGTGGGCCTCGACGATGCTTTGGCTGATGGAAAGCCCGAGGCCCAATCCGCCGGTCTTGGTGGTGAAGAACGGTTCTAACAGCCGCTCGCGGCCGATTTGCGGCAGGCCGGGGCCGGTGTCCTCGACCGCGATCTCGACGGCGCCTTCGGCGGCGGGCATCGTGCGCAACGTGATTTCCCGCACCGGCGAGGACGCTTCCGCCATGGCCTCGATCGCGTTGCGCACCAGATTCACGATCACCTGCTCGAGCTGGACGGCATCGGCATGGACGCGCGGCAGGGGATTGGCGAGAGCGAAGATGAGGCGCGCCCCCTCGCGCTCGGCTTCGGCCGTCATCAAGCCGGCGGTCTCGCGGACGATCTTGTTGAAATCGAGCGCGACGTGACGCGGTTCTTCCTTGCGGATGAAGGCGCGGATGCGGCGGACGATGGCGGCGGCGCGCTCGGCCTGGGCGGCGACTTGCTCGAGCACGGCGAGAAGCTCGCCCGGTTCGACCGCGTTCTGCTTCAACCGGCGCACGGCGCCGCGGGCGTAGTTGACGACGGCCGCCAAGGGTTGGTTCAGCTCGTGGGCGAAGCCGGAGGCCATTTCGCCCATGGTGTTGAGGCGATGGACGTGGGCGAGCTCGGCCCGGCGTTCGCGCGCCTCGGCCTCGGCGCGGTGGCGTTCGGCGGCCGCGCGCTCGAGTTCGTCGTTGGCGCGCGATAGCTCGCGGGTGCGGCGCGCGACCAGTTGCTCCGTGCGCAGCAGCCAAAGCCCGAAAACGATCAGCACCAGGATCACGGCAGCGATCCAATGGCCGTACTGCTTGGCCAAATCGGCGACCGTGATTTCGCCGAGCTCGGCGTAGGGCCCGAGGCGGAGCTCGCGGTAAAGCTCGTGCACCGGGGTATAGTCGAGCGGCACGGTCCAGCCGCGATAGCCGCCGGCCCGCGCCGCGGGCGCGTTCTCCGGCATTTGCAACAACGCGAGGGCGACCGCCTGCGCGAGCTCGGGCGGCGTGTTTTTAAGCTTGGCGAACGGCCATTCCGGGTAGAGGCGCGTGGAAACCAGGAACGGAAAACCGGGGTGGCTTCGCGGATTCAACACGCGGAAATCCCGGAGGCGGATTTTCCCCTCGGCGGCCATGGTCTCCAGCGTTTCGGTGCGGAAGGTTCCGGCGTCGACCTCGCCCTTGAGCACGGCGAAGGCGATGTTGTCCTGGGGAAAGCCGGAAAATTTCAATGTCTTGAAATCCTTGAACGGATCGAGGCCGTGCGCCTTCAGCTCGCGCCAGGCCATTTGCAGGCCACCGAAGCCCTCCGGCTGGACCGCCATGAACGACTTGCCCTTGAGGTCCTCGAGCGTCTTGACGTCGGCGCGGTCGGCGCGGGTGAAGATGACGGCGCCGAATACGCTGCCGGACGGCGTGCGCAGCGTGACAATGCGCGAAATGCCGTGGCGCGCCTCCAGATCGACGTAGTTTCCGGTGTTGGTCAGCACGAAGCCGAGCGCGCCCTTCTCGACCGCGGCGTTGAGCTCTTCGGGCTCTAGCGGCGCGACTTCGAAACGGGCGCTCGGGATCGCGGCCGAGAGGTAATCGGCGGTCGGCGACCAGCGCTTGAGCGCGTCTTCGCCGCCGCGAAAGGCGAGCACGCCGATCTTCGCCGGCGCGCGATCGTCGGCCCGCGCGAGCGGCGCCGCGACCAGGGCCGCGAGCGCGAAAACGGCGATGCGACGGATCACGGCTCCCCCATGATAAGAGCCACTTTGCCCGTCGATCGGCGCGAAAGCAACGTGGCGAACGCCGCCTCGGCCTCGCCGAGCGGGAACGTGTGCGAGGTGTGGGGCTTGAGCGCGCCTTCCTCCCACCACCGCAAGAGCACGTCGAACTGCCGGGCGAAGGCCTCGGGCCGGATGTCCCGGTATGCCCCCCAGTAGAGGCCGATCACGCTGAGGTTCTTGACCAGCAAAATGTTGGCCGGAATCTGGGGCACTTGGCCGCTGGCGAAACCGACGACGACGATGCGCCCATCGGGCGCGGTCGCGCGCAACGACGCCTCGAACGCGCTCCCGCCGACCGGATCGAACACCACGTCCGCGCCGCGCCCGCCGGTCAGGGCCTTGATCCGCTCGCGCAAATCCTCGCTCCGATGGTCGATCAGGTGGTCGGCGCCCCGGCCGCGGGCGAGCGCGAGCTTGTCCGCGCCGCCGGCGACGGCGATGACGGTGGCGCCGAGGCGATGGCCGATCTCGACCGCGGCGAGCCCGACGCCGCCCGCGGCGCCGTGGACGACCAGAACTTCGCCCGGCTCGAGGCGCGCCCGGTCGGCGAGCGCGAAATAGGACGTGCCGTAGACGACGGGAAAGCCGGCCGCGGTCACGAAATCCATTCCCGCCGGGATCCGGTAGACTCGGTTTTCGTCGGCCACCGCCTCCTCGGCGAAGGCGCCCGCGGCCACGAGCGCCATGACCCGCTCGCCGGCGCGAACGCGGATCACGCGAGGCGCGGTCTCGATCACTTCGCCCGCGGCCTCGATCCCCGGTACGAAGGGGGGCGTCAGCTTGACCTGATAGGTCCCCTTGATCATGAGCAGATCTGCGAAATTGAGCGCGGCGGCGCGGACGCGGATCCGCACGCCCAGCTCCGCCATCGGCGGAGGGGCCACGTCCTCGACCGTGAGCGCGCTCGGATCGCCGAGCGCTTTGCATACGACCGCGCGCATGGCGTTTTCACTCCTTGAATGGAACGCGATTATGACCGAGGCTCGCGGGAGCGCAAAGGCTTCCCGAGCGAAAGATCCCCAGCGAATGCGCGGCTATTTCGGCATCGGCATCGAAGGCGCGAGCAAGGCGATGAACGTGGGCGCGCTGTTCCGCACCGCGCACGCCTTCGGCGCCTCCTTCGTCTTCACCGTCGCCGCCGTCTACGACGAGAGCGAAGGAGAGCGGGCCGATACTTCGGCCGCGACCGCCAGTGTCCCGTTCTACGCTTTTCCCGACGCCGAATCGCTGAGGCTGCCCAAGGGCTGCGCGTTGGTGGGGATCGAGCTTCTGGAGGACGCGGTCGCGCTGCCGTGCTTCCGCCACCCCCGCGCCGCGGCCTATGTGCTCGGCCCGGAGCGCGGCCGGCTATCGCCGGCGATGATCGCGCGCTGCGATCACGTCGTGAAAATCCCGACCGCCTTCAGCCTCAACGTCGGGCTCGCCGGCGCGCTCGCGATGTACGACCGCCTGATCACCCTCGGCCGCTTTCCGCCCCGGCCGGTGCGCGCCGGCGGCCCGGCCGAGGGGTTGCCCCGGCATACCTTCGGCCCGCCCCGCTTCCGCCGCCCGCGCGCGTAGCGCGCTAAACATAAAAAAGGCCGGCTTCGCCGGCGGGGGCGAAATTCCGCAAGCGGCCGCCTTGTTGAGACGGCTCACGCGCGGAGCGCGGGGCTCGGGCGCAAGACGCCGACTTCGCGGCCGGCGACGTTGCGCAACGGAATCTCGCGCCACGCCGGCAACGAAACTCCGGCGAAGCGGGAAAGCAACGCCGCCATGACGACGGCCGAGGCGCGCCCCGCGCCGTCTTCGATCTTGAGGGCGATGCCGAGGCCGCTCCCTAGGATCGCGGCGGCATGCATGCCCTCGGCTCCGCCTTTGACGACGAAAAGCCCCGCGCCCTCCGCCATCGCCTCGGTGTCGAAACGCCCTTGGCCGGACACGAGACGGGGATGGCGCGTCATGGCCGCGATCACGCTTCGGGCGGCCTCGCCGCGCGCAGATTCGAATCGATCGGGGCGCGCGGGCGAATCGTCGTGCGAATGCACGCCTACCGGCGTGACGCGCGCGATAAATGTTGCGCCCTTATCGGGGCGGGCGAGCCCGGCCATCGCCCGGGCCAGGCCCTTGAGCGGCATGGCGTAGACGGGAATCCCGCAGCCGTCCACCCCGGTTGGCGCCTCGGCCAGGTCCGCGCCGCTCATCTCGGCGAGCAGGCGCTTGAGGCGTTGTTGCGCCGGATGATCGGGGGCGATGTAGCCCCGTGTCGGCTCGCCCAAATGCCGCGCGCTCGCAAGCATTCCCGCGTGCTTGCCCGAGCAGTTGTTGTGGATCAGCGAGGGCGCACGGCCCTCCCGGATCAAGGCTTCGGCGGCTCCCGCGCCGGTCGGCGCGTGCGCGCCGCATTCGAGATCGGCTTCGCCAAGGCCCATGCGGCCGAGCCAGGCCGAAATGCGGGAAACATGCTCGGGTTCGCCATCGTGACTCGCGCACGCGAGCGCGATCTCTTCCGCGCTCACGGCGAAGCGTTTCGCCGCGCCGGTTTCGATCAGGGCGAGCGCCTGGAGGGGCTTGATCGCGGACCGGGGATAGACCGCAAGATCGGCGTCGCCCCACGCGGCGACGATGTTGCCCTGGGCGTCGGCGACCACGGCCGAGCCGCGGTGGCGGCTTTCGATCAGCCGTCCCCGGGTCGCTTCGACCAGGACGGGAGAGGCATGTTCGGGCATGGGGATATCAGAAGCCGGAACGCCCCGGCTGGCAAGACCAGCGAGGCTTTAGCCATTCCTTAACCGCGCCCGCGCTATTGGTAAGGGTTGGAGAACACCATTTTCATGACCAGGATCTTCGCCGCGGCCATTGTTTTCGTTTTCGCCGCCCTGCTCGTCGCGCCTACGTCCGCGACCGCCCAGCCGAAGAACGGCAAAGAAAAAACCACCGCCAAGAACGGCGCCAAGAACGGCCAGAAAAATGGCCCGAAGAACGGAAAAAACGCCGCCCCTCGGGCCAACGGCGGCCAACTCGGCACCTTCGGCGACTGGGAAGCCTATCGGGACGCGCGCGAGGGATTTTGCTACGCCGGCTCAAAACCCGTGAAACAGGAAGGCCGCTATACCCAGCGCGGCGATGCGTTCGTCCTGGTCACCCACCGGCCGAAGGAGAAATCCTTCGACGTGGTCAGCTTCGACGCCGGCTACGCCTACAAGGACGGCTCCGAGGTGAGCGTGACCATCGGCCCCCAGTCCTTCACGCTCTTCGGCCAGGGCGAGCAGGCCTGGGCGCGCGACGGCAACGGCGACGCCCAGTTGGTGAAGGCGATGCGCGCGGGCGCGACCCTGGTGGTGAAGGGCACGTCGTCGCGGGGCACGCCGACCGCCGACACCTATTCGCTCAAAGGCGTCGCGGCGGCGCTGGACGCCATCAACAAGGCTTGTCCCCGCTGAACAGCCGGGGCGCGCGGGCGAATCGTCGTGCGAAGGCACGCCTACCGGCGTGACGCGCGCATCAGATGATGCGCCCCTATCGGGGCGGCGAATGGGCCTTTCCCCGGTCCGGCCGCACGCTATATCTATAGCCATGACCGGAACCGAATTTCGAGCCGAGGATCGGACCGATCTGGTCGGACTCGCGCGCGCGGAACTGCGCGAAACGCTCGCTGCCTTGGGCGAGCCCGGGTTTCGCGCCGACCAGCTCTGGCATTGGATCTACCATCGCGGCGAAACCGATTTCGCCCGCATGACCACGCTCGCCAAGTCCTTGCGCGAAAAGCTCAGCGTCGCGTGCCGGGTGGGGAGGCCGGAGACGACGCGCGATCTCCGCTCGAGCGACGGAACGCGCAAGTGGCTGCTCCGCTTTGCGGACGGCAACGAGGCGGAGACGGTGCTGATCCCCGAGGACGACCGCGGCGCGCTTTGTGTTTCGTCCCAGATCGGCTGCACGCTGAGTTGCTCCTTCTGCTATACCGGCACCCAGAAGCTGGTGCGCAATCTCACCGCCGCCGAGATCGTCGCCCAGGTGCTGATCGCGCGCGACCGCATCGGCGAATGGCCCGCGCCCAAGGACGGGCGGCTTCTCTCCAACGTCGTGCTGATGGGCATGGGCGAGCCGCTGTTCAATTACGACAACGTCGCCAAGGCGCTCAAGATCGTCATGGACGGCGAAGGCATCGCCATCTCCAAGCGTCGGATCACGCTTTCGACCGCGGGCGTCGCCCCGGCGATCGGCCGGGTCGGGCGCGAGCTCGGCGTCAAGCTCGCCGTCAGCCTGCACGCGGCGCGCGACGAATTGCGCGACGAGCTGGTGCCCCTCAACCGCAAGTATCCGCTTAAAGTATTGTTCAAGGCGCTGCGCGAATACCCGGCCGACAACGCCCGGCGCATCACCTTCGAATACGTGATGCTCAAGGGAGTCAACGATTCGGAAGCGGACGCGCGGGAACTGACGCGGCTGGTGCGCGGCCTGCCCGCCAAGTTCAACCTGATCCCGTTCAACTCCTGGCCGGGCGCGCGCTACGACTGCTCCGAGGAAAAGACCATGAAGCGTTTCGCCGCGCTGCTCAACCGCGCCGGCTATTCC
>MIAC01000060.1:0-147 GCA_001830475.1 Rhodospirillales bacterium RIFCSPLOWO2_12_FULL_67_15 | reverse complement strand
TCCTCGCCGCCTGCGGCCAGTTGCGCTCCGACAGCATCCGCGCCCGCCGCGCGCGCGGCGCCGATGCCGTGACGGTTCTCGCCGATTGACAACGGTCAATTCACGGACTTCTGCCGTCGTCTACACAGAAGACAATTCACCATTCCG
>MIAC01000059.1 GCA_001830475.1 Rhodospirillales bacterium RIFCSPLOWO2_12_FULL_67_15 | reverse complement strand
CGAGCGGCATGATCCCGGTCAGGCCGTCGTCGCCCCCGGTGACGCTTTGCCATTTCCAGATTACGGTAAAGACGAGCTGGCCGAAGGCGAGCGACAGCATGATGAAGTATGCGTGGCTCAGGCGGACGCAAAAAAACCCGATTACCCCGGCGGCGAGCGCGGCGAAAACAGGTCCGGCGGCAAGCGCGAGCGGCATGGCGATGCCAAGATGCTTCACCAGCAGCCCGGCGCCATAGCCGCCGATCGCGAAGAACGCCGCGTGCCCGAGCGAAAGCATTCCGGCGTAACCGACGAGCAGGTTCAGGCTCAACGCGAACAGCACGAAGATCAGGATGTCCGTCGCATGCACCACCACCACCTGCGGAGCCGCGACCGGCAGCACGCCGAGAAGCGCGACGAGTCCGGCGAGAGCGACGCGCCGCACGCTCACCTTTTCAGGATTCCTTCCGGCCCAGCAGCCCCGTCGGCCGCACGATCAGCACCAGCGCCATGAGGCCGAACACGAAGGCCATGGCGAACTGCGGGATCACCAGGATGCCGAAGGACCTCACCATGCCGACGAGAAGCGCCGCCAGGAACGCGCCCGGGATGCTTCCCAGCCCTCCCACGACCACCACGACGAAGGCGTCGATCACCGCATCGAGATCGCTGCCGAGCGCCGCGCCCGCAAGCGGCGCGGAGAGCACCCCGGCCATGCCCGCAAGCCACGCTGCGAGCGCGAACACCGCCGTGTAGATCGCGCGCTCGTTGATCCCCAGCGAGGCGCTCATGTCGCGGTCCTGCGCGATGGCGCGGACCAGAATGCCCCAGCGGGTGCGGTACACGACGATCCACAGGCCGAGTGCGATGAGGGCGCCGGCGAGCACGATCACCGCGTAGTAGCTCGGGAAGGGGACGCCCAGAATCGAGACCGCGCCGGGCAGACCGCTCGGGAACGGCACCGTCTTGCTCTCCAGGCCCCAGATGAAGCGGATCACGTCGGCAAAGATGAAGATAAGCGCGATGGTCGGCAGGAGCTGCACGAGCGTATCGGCGCGGTAGATGCGGCGAAAGAGCGCCACCTCTACGAGCGCGCCCAGGCCGGCGAGAAGGAGCGGGGCGAGAGCGAGCGTCAGCCAGAAGCCGGCGCCGGAGTCCGCGAACAGTCGCGTCCCGGAGTAGGCGAGATAGGCTGCGAGCATGAAGAAAGTGCCGTGCGCAAGGTTCAGCACCCGGCACACGCCGAAGATCAGCGACAGCCCGGATGCGAGCAGGAAGAGGATCGCCGCCGATACCAGGCCGCTCGCGATCTGCAGGCCGATCAGCATCGGCTACTTGCGCGACCGGCTCTTCTCGATCTCCTCCTTGCTCGGCAGGTAGGCGTCGCCCTTCAGGTATTTTGCGTCACGCATGCCCACGCGCTTGTTCGTCTCGTCCCACGCGAGGTAGCCCATCCACCAGCCGGCGGTGCTCTGGTGGTCGAAGGGCCGTAGCGTGATTTCTCCGAGGCCCGGATGGTCGATGCTCAGGCCCTCCGCAGCGTCGATGAAGGCCTCGCGATCCACCTTTGCGGCCTTCTCGATCGCCTTGGCGATGAACCTGGCCGTGGTGTACGCATTCGCCGATTGCTCCGTGGGCAACTGGTTCCAGCGCTTCCTGTACGCGTCGAGGAACGCGCGGCTCGCGGCAGTCGGGGGATAGAGGAAATCCGCCCCGGTGAAGATGCCCTCCGGCACGTCCTCCTTGCTGGTGAGGCCGGAGTTGTTGACCTGCATGCCAAGGCTCGGATGAACGCCGAGGGCGTTCGCGAACAGGCCGAAGGCCTTGGCCTGCTTCACGAACGCGTTGGAGGTAGCGCCCACCAGCCCGCCGAACAGCACCGCCTGCGGCCGCTTGGCGAGGATCGCCGTCAGGTTCGGGGTCAGGTCCGTGGTGCCGAGCGGGACCCAGAACTCGCACCCCGAAAGCACCTCGACGTCCGGCTTGACCTGCTTGAGCCGGGTCATGAACACTTTGGTGAAATC
>MIAC01000058.1:443-2015 GCA_001830475.1 Rhodospirillales bacterium RIFCSPLOWO2_12_FULL_67_15 | reverse complement strand
AAACGGGAGAGGATGAGGATACCGGTGCAGGCGGCCCGTTCACCCCCGGTCCCAGTCCCAGGCGATCCTGGTTTCCTTGAACATGGCGCGCGCGAGACCGCGTCCCGTCAGGCTTCCTCGAGCGCCGCCGCGACGACATCCGGCGCCTTGTCGATGACCCGAAGATAGGAGGCGACCGAGCGCGTCGGCTTGCGGCGGCCTTGTTCCCAGTCCTGGACCGCCCTGGAATCGAGGCCGAAGCGCGCGGCGAACGCGCGCTGGCTCAGGCCGGTGCGCGCCCGGATCGCGACCACGTCGACCTCGCCGCTCCGGGGATCGAGCGTGCGGAAAGCGCCGCGCCGGAGCGCCCCTGACATGTCGGGGGCGGCGTCGGGATCGGCCGCGATGGCGCGGCCGATCGCCTTGTCCGTCAAAGCGTCGAGTCGCCGCCAATCGGTCTTGCGGCGGGCCTTGGCGATATCATCCTTGTTCGGTCTGACGGTAGGCATCGATCTCCCTCCGGTTGGCCTTGCGCAGCGATACGATCCGGCGGCGGCTTTCGCGCCAGACATAGGCGCAAACGAACAGCCGCTCCTCGATCAAGCCGTAGGCGATAAACCGCCGCTCGCCATACTCGGCCCTGAGATCCTCGGTCTCCTTGAATGGCTGCTCGAACAGTTCGGCGGCACGCGCCAATGAAATGCCGTGCTTCTCGCGGTTCCGTGCGTCCTTGGCGCTGTCGAACTCGATCGCCATCCAGCCATCTATACGGCAAACACGTATAGTCCGTCAACACCCGGGTTGTGAACTCCGGGCGGCCCGCTCACCCCCGGTCCCAGTCCCAGGCGATCTTGGTTTCCTTGAACATGGCGCGCGCGATCCGGGCGGTTTCGCCCCAGCGCGGGTGCTTGAAGTCCGGCGGCGGGGAAACGACGCGCACGATCCCGGCCTGGATGATGAGCGCGGCGCAGCGGGCGCACGGCGCCAGCGGCACGACGTAGAGCGTGCCGCCCTCGGCCCGGGAGCCCGCGAACATCAGCGCGTTCTGCTCGGCGTGCACGATCATCTCGTACTTGGTGGCGCGGTCGACGAGGCGCGCCGGCGCGTCCTCGACCCCGGCGGGAAAGCCGTTGAACCCGGTCGAGACGATGCGCCGCGACTTGGTGTGGATGATGACAGCGCCGACCTGGGTCGAGGGGTCCTTGGACCACTTCGCGATGAACTCGGCCAGCGCCAGGAACCGGTGGTCCCAATGGTCGAGCTTGCGTTTCATGGTTGCAAACTAGTGCATCCGCCGGGGCGGCGGAAGCTTGTCGCCGCGGCGGATGGTCTCGGCGTCGCTGTCGACGTAGAGACCAAGTTCGGCGGAATCGACGCCGATCTGGTCGCAGAGGATGACGATCTCGATCTGGTCGGCGAGACTGGTGTCGTCGTTCATCTCGCTGACCGCGAGGCAGAGCTGGACCAGGAGCCGGGAGGTGTCGGGGTTTTTCGCGACCTGGCGAATGACCCTGAGGGCGCGGAGCCGGCCTTGGCGCGGGTGTTCGAGAATCCGCTCGGCGTGGGCGTTGAAAATCTCGACTCCCTCGTGCG
>MIAC01000058.1:0-341 GCA_001830475.1 Rhodospirillales bacterium RIFCSPLOWO2_12_FULL_67_15 | reverse complement strand
CGGCCATGGCCGCCTCGAGAAACGGGCGGTTGTGATGCCGCTCGATCTCCTTGCGGTAAAGCGTGGTCAGGCCTTGCAGGAATCCCGCCATCCCGTCCTCCACGCGGTCTTGCGCGCGCCGAGCGCACGATCATACAAACCCTAGCCTCTCGGCGGACGCCGTTCCAGTACCGCGGCGAAGAACCCGTCGGTGCCGTGGGCGGCGGGGGTAAGGCGCAAGAACGGGGTTGAGGAGGGTGGGGCGCCCGGCAAGGTTTCGCCCCAAATCCGCGCCATCGGGATGACTTGAAACTCGTCATGGGGTTCAAGAAATAACGCGACTTGCGCCTCGTTCTCCTCGG
>MIAC01000057.1:10381-12835 GCA_001830475.1 Rhodospirillales bacterium RIFCSPLOWO2_12_FULL_67_15 | reverse complement strand
GGCGCGTCGTACATCGGATCCAGGCCGCGCGCGGCGAACGTTATGCATCGCTGCGCGGATATTTTCATGGTGCCAGCGACGTCGCCGAAGACGCTGAACATCTGCAGGCGCGGCTGCATTCGGTGGCGCTCGGCGGCGATGCCAAAGCGATCGGGAAACCGCTCGCGATGCTCGACTTGGCGACGACCGGCGCCGAAGTCACTGCGGTTCTTCGCGGCAAGAGCCGCATTGAGATCAATCCCGGCATGCTGCTGCAAGCCGCGGATATCGTCGTGTTGCGCGGCACCACCGAAGGTTTGGCGCGGGCCGAAGCCAAGCTGCTGTAAATTCGCTTGCCATCGCGAGGTTTGCGCGCAATCGCCGCGAATCACGCATGATCCACGGGGTCGAATCGGGCTCGCTACAGAAAGAGGACACGCAAATGGAAGTGCTGGAAACCATCGCCGGCATCATCTTGCCGGTATTTATCATCATCGGCGTCGGTTACGGCTACGCGCGCTGGCGCGGCAGTGCGGTGAAATCCGAGATGGCGGCGGTGAATACGGTCAGCATCGGCGTGTTGTGCCCGTTGCTGGTATTTACCGCATTGGCCGGCAAGGATTTCGATCTTGCCGGCAACGGCACGCTGATTCTGGCCGGGATCTTGATTTCGCTTGGCTCCGGGCTGCTGGCATGGCCGGTTGCCCGTTGGTTCGGCTACGACGTGCGCACCTTCGTGCCGCCGATGATGTACAACAACTGCGGCAACATGGGATTGCCGCTAGCGGTACTGGCCTTAGGCGCGGCCGGGCTGCCGTCGGCGGTTGCGTTGTTCATGGCTTGTAATCTGGTGTATTTTTCAGTCGGCATCAAGATCATCGAAATCGGCCGGCACGGTGCCCATACCTCGTCGTTGAAGTTTCTGGCCAGCCCGATGATGATCGCCATGATGCTCGGCGTCGCGGTTTCGGTCAGCCGCGTTGCGTTGCCGGTTCCGTTGTTCAGTGCGTTGAAAATGCTGGGTGAGGCGTGCATTCCGATCATGCTTTTCGCGCTCGGCGTGCGCATGCTGGATATCAGCCTGAAGAACTGGCATATCGGTTTGGTCGGCGCCATCGTCTGTCCGGTCGCGGGGCTGACGGTCGCGTGGACGCTGGATCAGGTATTGACCCTGACGCAGGCGCAGCGCGGTCAGATGTACCTGTTCGCCGCGCTGCCGCCGGCGGTATTTTGTTTCATGGTGGCCGAGCAATACAAGCAGGAACCGGACAAGGTGGCGTCGATCGTGCTGCTCGGGAATCTGGCGGCGCTGGTGTTTGTGCCGATCGGCTTATGGATGGGTTTGCGGCCGGCGTGATTTCTACGCGGTCGGCCATATTTCGAATTCACCCTGGGGCTTCGGTGTATCGTCGGTCTCGGCGATCAAGACCTCCGTTACCCGCGCGCCGGGCGGGCCACGGCGAGCCCACTCCACTATTTTCTCGAGAGCCGGATCGCTTCCGGATACGCTCGCCTCGACCGATCCATCGAGACGGTTGCGGACCCAACCCGTCAAATTCAGCGCGCGAGCCTGCGCATGGAAGTTATAACGGTAACCGACGCCCTGAACCAGGCCGGTGATCCTCAGTTGTTTTGCCATTGCACGCGCTCCAGGCGGATCTCATTGTTGGTTCTTCGGACTTTTGAGTGACCAAGAAACTCGAACTTTGAAGAAGAACAGACTACACCTCACCGCAGAGGCGCAGAGGACGCAGAGTTAAATACCCACGCCTTCCTCTGCGGACTCTGCGCCTCTGCGGCGAGGTGTTGACCCTGATTTTCGGCTTAATAGCGGCGCCAGATATTTTCCGGTGAAACTGGCCGGATTCCGCGCCACTTCGTCCGGCGTTCCGGTGGCGATAATCTGGCCGCCGCCGGCGCCGCCCTCGGGCCCCAGGTCGATCAGCCAGTCCGCCGTTTTGATCACATCCAGATTATGCTCGATGATGACCACGGTATTGCCTTGATCGCGCAAGCGATGGATCACTTTCAGCAGCAAATCGATATCGTGGAAATGCAGACCGGTGGTCGGTTCGTCCAGTATGTACAGCGTGCGGCCGGTATCGCGTTTCGATAACTCCAGCGAAAGTTTGACGCGCTGCGCTTCGCCGCCGGACAGCGTGGTGGCGCTTTGGCCGAGCCGGATGTAGCCCAGGCCGACATCCAGCAGCGTATGCAGTTTGCGCGCGATCACCGGCACCGGTTTGAAGAATTCGTAGGCTTCCTCGACCGTCATGGCCAGCACTTCGGTGATGTTCTTCCCCTTGTAGTGAATCTCCAGCGTCTCGCGGTTGTAACGCTTGCCGTGGCAGACGTCGCACGGCACATACACGTCGGGCAGGAAATGCATTTCGACCTTGATCACGCCGTCGCCCTGGCACGCCTCGCAGCGTCCGCCCTTGACGTTGAAGGAAAAGCGACCGGCGGCGTAGCCGC
>MIAC01000057.1:3188-10351 GCA_001830475.1 Rhodospirillales bacterium RIFCSPLOWO2_12_FULL_67_15 | reverse complement strand
AGTCGCGGATCGGCGTGAACGCGCCGGTGTAGGTGGCGGGGTTCGAGCGCGGCGTGCGTCCGATCGGCGACTGGTCGATGTCCACAACCTTGTCGATCAGCTCGACGCCCTCGATCCGGCCGTGCGCGCCGGGATGGACCCTGGCCCCCATGAGCTTGCGCGCGAGCGCGTAATAGAGCGTCTCGATCACGAGCGTGGACTTGCCGCCGCCGGAAACGCCGGTGACGCAGGTGAAAAGCCCGATCGGGAACTCGGCGGTGATATCCGCGAGGTTGTTGGCGCGGGCGCCGACGACGCGCAGCATCCGTCCCGGATGGCGCGTGCGCCGGAGCAGCGGCAGCGGAATCTGGCGCGCCCGGGTCAGGTACTGGCCGGTCAGGCTTTCGGGGCAATGCAGGACGGCCTCGGCCGTACCCGCAACGACGACCTTGCCGCCGTGCACGCCCGCGCCGGGGCCCATGTCGACGACGTAATCGGCGGCGCGGATGGCGTCCTCGTCGTGCTCGACCACGATCACGGTGTTGCCGAGGTCGCGCAGGCGCTTCAAGGTGGCGAGCAGGCGGGCGTTGTCGCGGGGATGGAGCCCGATCGAGGGCTCGTCGAGCACGTAGAGAACGCCGGTCAGCCCCGAGCCGATCTGGGACGCGAGCCGGATGCGCTGGCTTTCGCCGCCCGAGAGGGTGCCCGAGGCGCGCCCGAGCGTCAGGTATTCGAGCCCGACGTCGACCAGGAAGCCGAGCCGCTCGTTGATTTCGCGCAAAATCCGCCGCGCGATCTCGCGCTGCTTGGGCGTGAGCTTTCCTTCGAGCGCGCCGAACCAGCGGGCGGCCTCGACGATGGAAAACCCCGCGACCTCGGAGATGTTCAGGCCGGCGATCTTGACCGCCAGCGCCTCGGGCTTGAGCCGCGCGCCCTTGCAGGTGTCGCAGGTCGAGACGGTCTGGAAGCGCGACAGCTCGTCGCGGACCCAGTTGGAATCGGTCTCGCGCCAGCGCCGCTCCATGTTCGGGATCACGCCCTCGAACGGCTTGGTGATCTCGTAGGCCTTGGTCCCGTCGTGGTAGCGCATGGTGACGGGTTCCTCGCCCGAGCCGAACAGGATCGCGCGCCTGACGGCGTCGGGAAGCTTGCGGAAGGGAACGTCGAGGCCGAACTTGTAGTGCTTGGCGAGACATTCCAGGGTCTGTTCGTAGTAGCGCGAGGACGAGCCCGCCCAGGGCGCGATCGCTTCTTCGGCGAGGGCGAGCTTCTCGTCGGGCACCACCAGCTCGGGGTCGAAGAACATCTCGGTCCCGAGGCCGTCGCAGGCCGGACAGGCGCCGAAGGGGTTGTTGAAGGAGAACAGACGCGGCTCGATCTCGGAGATGGTGAAACCCGAGACCGGACAGGCGAACTTGGCGGAAAAGACCGTGCGCGCGCCCGAATCCGCGTCCTCGGCGAAGGCGATCCCGTCGGCGAGCTTGAGCGCGGTTTCGAACGAATCGGCGAGCCGGCTTCCGAGCCCCTCGCGCACCACGACCCGGTCCACCACCACCTCGATGTCGTGCTTGCGCTTCTTGTCGAGTTGCGGCGCATCGTCGATTTCGTAGGGCTTGCCGTCGATCTTGACCCGCTGGAAGCCGCGCTTGGCCAGATCCTGCAACTCCTTGCGGTATTCGCCCTTGCGCCCGCGCACGATCGGCGCGAGCAGGTAGAGCCGCGTCCCTTCCTTCATCGCCAGGACCTTGTCCACCATCTGGCTCACGGTCTGGCTTTCGATCGGGAGTCCCGTGGCGGGCGAATGCGGCACGCCGACGCGGGCGAACAGGAGCCTGAGGTAGTCGTAGATTTCCGTCACCGTGCCGACCGTCGAGCGCGGATTGCGCGAGGTCGTCTTCTGCTCGATCGAGATGGCGGGGGAGAGGCCCTCGATCGAATCCATGTCCGGCTTCTGCATCAATTCCAGGAACTGCCGGGCGTAGGCCGAAAGCGATTCGACGTAGCGGCGCTGGCCCTCGGCATAGATGGTGTCGAAGGCGAGCGAAGACTTGCCCGAGCCGGAAAGGCCGGTGATGACGGTGAGGCTCCCGCGCGGGATCTCGACGTCGATGTTCTTGAGGTTGTGCTCGCGCGCGCCGCGAACGACGATCTTATCCATGGGGGACGGTTCCGCCGGAATGTGGATCGGTCCGGAACCTTTCAGAGATAAAGGCTCGGCCCCGGCCCGTCAAAGGGCGATCGCCGCGCCCGGATTTTCCCGGTTATCCACATATGGCGTGGCGGGGGATATGGCATGGCGGGGGCGGGGAGGGTAAAGTCGCCCCGGTTTCAGGAAAGGAACGGTCAATCATGGCAGGCTCGGTCAACAAGGTGATCTTGGTCGGCAATCTCGGGCGCGATCCCGAGGTGCGCTACGCCCAGAGCGGGACCAAGATCGTGAACATGTCGGTCGCCACGTCCGAATCGTGGAAGGACAAGCAGACCGGCGAGCGCCAGGAACGGACCGAATGGCACCGGGTCGTGATCTTCAACGATCGGCTCGGCGACGTGGCCGAGAAGTACCTGAAGAAGGGGTCCAAGGTCTATCTCGAAGGCCAGCTCCGCACCCGCAAGTGGACCGACAAATCGGGCCAGGAGAAATACACGACCGAAGTGGTCATCGAGCGTTTCCGCGGCGAACTCACGCTGCTCGATTCCAAGGGCGGCGGCGGCGGCGAAGGCGCCGAAGTCCCAGCCGACGACGCGCCGGAAACGGGCATGGGCGGCACTCCGGGCGGCGGCAAAGGGGGCAAGAAGGGCGGCCGCGGCGATCTCGACGACGAAATCCCGTTCTGACCCAGCCTGCTATCCCGGGCGCTTGAAGCCGCGCGCCGTCAACTGAGTCATGCCCGAACCCTCCGTCGCGTTCGATCCAGAGGCCCGCCGCCAGGCGCGGGCCAACGCGTTCGTGCTGGCGGTTTGCCAGGCGCTGGCGCAGGGCGGCGCGGTGCTGGTGATCGTCGTTTCGGCGCTGGCCGGGCAGGCGCTGGCCGAGAACAAGGCGCTGGCGACGGTACCGTTCGCCCTCCAGTTCGTGATGACCATGATTTCGACCGTTCCCGCCTCGCTGCTCATGGGGCGGATCGGCCGGCGGGCGGGTTTCATGGTCGGGCAGACCATCGGCATTCTCGGCGCCGGCCTCGCCGCCGCCGCCATCTATGCCGGCGATTTCGTCCTCTTCGCCGCGGGCAGCGCGATCCTCGGCATCCACAACGCGTTCTGGCAATATTATCGCTTCGCCGCCGCCGACATGGCCGACGAGGATTTTCGCCCCAAGGCCATTTCCTACGTCATGGCGGGCGGCCTGGTGGCGGCCTTCCTGGGGCCCGAGATCGCCAAGCTGACCCGGGATGCCGTCGCCTCGGCGGCGTTCGCGGGCAGTTATGCCGCGCTCGCCGGGCTCTGCGTCGTCAACATCGCGCTCTTGCGTTTCGTCCGGATTCCCCGGCCGACCACCGCGCTCTCCGCCGGAAGACCGCTCGGGGCCATCGTCCGGAGCCCGGACTTCCTCGTCGCCGCGGCCGCGGCCATGATCGGCTACGCGTCCATGAACCTGGTAATGACCGCGACCCCGCTCGCCATGCACGCGGCGCACTTCGGCTTCGCCGACACCGCCTTCGTGATCCAGTGGCACGTGGTCGGCATGTACGCGCCGAGCTTCGCGACCGGGCACCTGATCCGCCGCTACGGCGCGCCGCGGGTGATCCTCGCCGGCACCGGGGTGATGATCGCCGCGGTGGCGGTGAATCTCGCCGACCAGACGCTCCTGCACTACTGGTTCGGGCTGGTGCTGATCGGGATGGGCTGGAATTTCATGTTCGTGGGCGGGACCGCGCTCTTGACCGAATGTCACCGGCCCGAGGAGCGCGCCCGAGTCCAGGCGCTGAACGATTTTCTGGTGTTCGGGACGGTTTCGGCTTCGAGCTTCACCTCGGGCGCGCTGCAGCACGGTCACGGCTGGGCGGTGGTCAACCTGGGCGTGGTGATGCCGATTCTGGTCGTTTTCGCGGCCGCGGCCTGGCTTCTTATCCACAGGCGGCGGCTGGCCCGGAAAACCGCTTGAATCCAAGGCGTTTCAAGCGAACGAACGGGACTGGTGCGGGCTGTTCGGAAAGCTTGCGTCGTGCTAGATTTTAACCCTTGCGAAAGGGGCTTTTTCGGCTCCGCCCGGCTTCTAATAAGTGTTTGAATCCAAAAGGCTATTTTTCTTGAATCTGCCGCCCGATCCCACCCTTCCCGAAGCCCCGGCCCCGGGCCACGGCATTACCCCCATCGCGATCGAAGAGGAGATGCGCCGCTCCTACCTCGATTACGCCATGAGCGTGATCGTCGCGCGCGCGCTCCCGGACGTGCGTGACGGGCTGAAACCGGTGCACCGGCGCATCCTGTTCTCGATGCAGGAGAGCGGCTACGACCACAACAAGCCGTTCCGCAAATCCGCCCGCATCGTCGGCGACGTGATGGGCAAGTACCACCCGCACGGGGACACCGCCATCTACGACGCGATGGTGCGCATGGCGCAGGATTTCTCCATGCGCCTGCCGCTGATCGACGGCCAGGGCAACTTCGGCTCGATGGACGGCGACAGCGCCGCGGCCATGCGCTACACCGAGGCCCGGCTCGCGCTCGCCGCGCACGCGCTCCTCGAGGACATCGAGCGCGAGACGGTGGATTTCCAGCCCAATTACGACGAATCGGCCCGGGAACCGATCGTGCTGCCGGCCGGCTTTCCCAACCTGCTGGTCAACGGCGCCGGCGGCATCGCGGTCGGCATGGCGACCAACATCCCGCCCCATAATCTGGGCGAGATCATCGACGCCTGCTGCGCCTGCATCGACACCCCCAAAATCACGGTCGAGGATCTGATCCGCGACTACGTGCCGGGTCCGGATTTTCCAACCGGCGGCATCGTCCTCGGCAAGGGCGGCATCCTCTCGGCCTACCGTACCGGCCGGGGCAGCATCATCATGCGGGGTAAGACGACGATCGAGGACATCCGCAAGGACCGTCCCGCGATCATCGTCCACGAAGTGCCTTATCAGGTGAACAAGGCGCGCATGATCGAGATCATGGCCGAAGCCGTGCGCGACAAGCGCATCGAAGGCATCGCCGATCTGCGCGACGAATCGGACCGCGACGGCGTGCGGGTAGTGATCGAGCTCAAGCGCGACGCCGAGCCCAAGGTGGTGCTCAACCAGCTCTATCGCTACACGCCGCTCGAATCGAGCTTCGGCATCATCATGCTCGCCCTCGATGGCGGCCAGCCGCGGCTGATGAATCTCAAGGAGATTCTCGACGCCTTCGTCGCCTTTCGCGAGGAAGTGGTGCGCCGGCGCACGGTGTTCGAGCTCGGCCGTGCGCGGGAAAAGGCCCATATCCTCGCCGGACTCGCGGTCGCGGTCGCCAACATCGACGAAGTGATCCAGCTCATCCGCGCCGCCAAGGATCCCCAGATCGCCAGGGAAAAGCTGATGGCGCGCGCATGGCCGGCGACCGAGGTCGCGCCGATGATCGCGCTCCTCGACGAACCCGGGCACAAGGTCGAGAACGGCAAATACCGGCTCTCGGAGGCCCAGGCCAAGGCGATCCTGGAGCTCAGGCTGCATCGCCTGACCGGGCTCGAGCGCGACAAGATCGGCGCCGACCTCAAGGAACTCGGCCGCCAGATCGAACGCTATCTCGTCCTCCTCGCCTCGCGCCCGGAACTCTACAAACTGCTGCGCCAGGAACTGGTGGCGATGAAGGAGAAATTCGCCAATCCCCGCCGCACAGCGTTCGAGGAAGGCGAGGCGGACGCCGAGACCGATGAGGATTTGATCCAGCGCGAGGAGATGGTCGTCACCGTCACCAACACCGGCTACATCAAGCGGGTGCCGCTCTCCACCTACCGGGCGCAGCGGCGCGGCGGCAAGGGCCGCACCGGCATGGCGACCAAGGAGGAGGATTTCGTCAGCCAGGTCTTCGTCGCCAGCACCCACGCGCCGATGCTGTTCTTCTCCTCGACCGGCATCGCCTACAAGCTCAAGGTCTACAGGCTGCCGATCGGCACCCCGACCTCGCGCGGCAAGGCGCTGGTCAACCTGCTGCCGCTCAAGCAAGGCGAGACCATCACCACCGTCATGCCGCTGCCCGAGGACGAAACGACCTGGGACAGCCTCTTCGTCATGTTCGCGACCCGCTCGGGCGACGTCCGCCGCAACCGGCTTTCGGATTTCGCCAGCATCTGGGCGACCGGCAAGATCGCCATGAAGCTCGCGCCGGGCGACGCGCTGGTGCGGGTGCGCACTTGCACCGAGGCCGAGGACGTCTTCCTCTGCACTCGGGCCGGGAAGAGCATCCGCTTTTCCGTCGGCGACATTCGCGTCTTCGCCGGGCGGACCTCGACCGGCGTGCGCGGAATCAAGCTCGCCGACGACGATCACGTGATTTCCATGTCCCTGCTGCGCCATGTCGAGTTCGGCACCGAGGAGCGCGATGCGTACTTGCGGCTCGCCGCGCAGCGCCGGCGCGCGGAAGGAATGGAGGAAGCGGCCCCGGGCGAGGATGGCAATGGCGCGTCCGCCCCGGTCAAGCTCGCGGAAGCCCGCGCCGCCGAACTGGCGGCGGCCGAGGAGTTCATCCTCTCCGTCACCGAGAACGGCTTCGGCAAGCGTTCCTCGGCCTACGAATACCGGCTCGCCAACCGCGGCGGCCAGGGCATCGCCAACATCGAAGTTTCCGCGCGCAACGGCGCGGTGGTGGCGTCGTTTCCGGTCAAGGACGGGGATCAGATCATGATGGTCACCGATGGCGGGCAGCTGATCCGCATTCCGGTCGGCGACATCCGCATCGCCGGGCGTTCGACCCAGGGCGTGATCCTGTTCAAGACCGCCGAGGGCGAGCACGTGGTTTCCGTCACTCGGTTGCGCGAACCCGAGGAAAGCGAGAAAAACGGCAACGGCGGCGATCAACTAACGGCGATCAGCGGCCGGCAACAACCGGAAACCGATGTTGCCGCCGAAAGCTGACCGCCTGGCGAGGGACATTCCATGAGCAGCGCTTCACACCGGCGCGCCGGCATCTATCCCGGCACTTTCGATCCGGTGACGCGGGGGCACCTCGACATCATCGCGCGGGCGACGCGCGTGGTCGATCGCCTGATCGTC
>MIAC01000057.1:2883-3087 GCA_001830475.1 Rhodospirillales bacterium RIFCSPLOWO2_12_FULL_67_15 | reverse complement strand
CCGCATCCGCGTGGTGCCGTTCAAATCGCTGCTGATGAACTTCGTCGAGGAAATGGGCGCCGCGGTCATCGTCCGGGGCCTGCGCGCGGTTTCCGACTTCGAGTACGAATTCCAGATGGCGGGCATGAACGCGCGCCTGAACCCGAAGATCGAAACCATATTCCGGATGGCGGCCGACCGCTACCAGTTCATCTCCTCGCGCTT
>MIAC01000057.1:0-2677 GCA_001830475.1 Rhodospirillales bacterium RIFCSPLOWO2_12_FULL_67_15 | reverse complement strand
TAGAGAAGGCTAAAGTTATTTCTGGAAGCAAAATGGAAGCAGATAGGACTAAATTTCAGATCGATTCTGCAATAAGGGTAGACTAACCGAAATTCGTCGGCGTCAATGGGGATGTCCCAGTCTTTGTTGAAAATGTCGAAGCGAACGTTGCCATGTTGATGTTACGCGGCGTTCACTTGGTTGGCAATGACGCGCTCGGGCGCGGTTCTCGCGTGACGTGCAGCGAGGGCCGCGCGTAATGCCGGCAGATGTTTGTGGGCTTTCAAGCGCCGGAATCCCTTGGCGGCTTCCTGCATGGCGGCAGCCGTCCACCGGAGCGCCATGGCCGCCGATCGCCAACGCTTCACATTGCGGCAGACACGGCGCACGGTGCCCATCGCGTTCTCGATGATGTTGGTGCAGGCGAGCGCGCGGCGCAGGGGGGCGGGAAGCCGCAGCCGGCTGACGGTGAGAATCTCGTCGATCCCTTCCAGAATGCTCGCCGATACGCCTGGCGCATCTTGTTCCAGGCGTCGGGCGAGGTTCCCGAGGAGCTTCTCGGCCTTGTCGGCATCATCGAGTTCCCAGGCCTGGCGCAGCGCGCGGCGGGCCGAGGCATGAAGGTGCTTCGGCAGCCGCTCCATGATGTTGCGAGCCTTGTGAATCTGGCAGCGCTGGATCGCCGCGTCGCGGCCGAAGCTCCGCCGGATCGCCTTGGCGAGCGCCTTCGCCCCGTCGATGATGAACAGACGCGGCGCCTTTGGATCGAGCCCGCGTTCGACAAGATTGTCGATGAGGGCTTGGACGACGGCGGCATTCTCGGTCGCGCCCTCGATCAGCCCGAGCGGATGCTTCACGCCCGTGCCGTCGATGCCGATCGCCGCCACCAGCACGAGGTCGCCGGTCATGTGGATGCCGTCGATCTGGACCACCAGGAGGTCCAGCTTGGAAAGGTCCGAGCCCATCCAGTCCTTCATGCGCGCGGCCGACAGCGCCACGAAGCGGCGCGAAGCCGCCGATTTCGACACGCCAGAGCCAGAAGGCGCTGGAACATCGCCCTCGGGCAGCCGTACGGCGCGGCCGAATCTCCGCGTCGAGACGTTGATCAGCATCAGGTTCATCGCCCACTTGCCAAGCCAGTTCTCGGCCACCGCCCGATCCCAGCTCGCCAGCGACAGTTCCTTGCCCGCGCGGCCACGCACCCGTGGCCGGTCGATCACCACCTTGCCGCCGTGGAAGCCGATCTTGCCCTGGGTGTGGCCCCAGCGATGGCCGCGGCGCCCTTGCCCGCGCGCGTGACGAGGCCCGCAAGTCGCCTCCGCGTCCCTCTCCAACATCGCGCCAAGCGTCTCAATCCCGGCGGTCGGGCAGAACCGGTCAAAACTGGCGGTCACATCTTCCCAGGCCTTCCCCACGGGAACGGGAGGCAATACAGTCGCAATTGTGGTAGATGGTTTCATGGCGTTGCTTTCCTTTCGTGGATTCGACACCCCGAGCCTACCGGCTCAAGGCGAGCAACGCCGCTTCTCTTATTTCAACATTGATCGGGACATTCCCTTGGCTCCGCTATCTCCCCGGATTTCTTCAGCATCTAGAGGATTAAGAAAATCGGCATCCAATAGTGAATGGCCAATGGGGCAGCATATAGTTGTAATCTAAGGCGCTAATCTTCAATCTTTTTCTGATTAGGCGCCAAATATTATTTTAGAATAAATCGATTACTAGGTTAATTCTCATGTGCCAATAGGCTCCGTCCCCTCGCTCAATATCTCCAGATACCGCGAATAGACAAATACCCGCCCGCGCTGGCGGCCGGTGGTTTCGCGCGCGATCTTGAGCTTGGCGAGGTGGTCCATGGTGGCCTTCACGGTCGGCTTGGAAAGGTTCAACGCCTTTGCCGCTGCCGGGATGGAAAGATAAGGCTTGGACTGAAGGTATTCGTGCACGCGCAAGGCTGTCGCCGCCGGGCGGCCGAGTTCGGCGATCCGCGCGCGATCTTTCTTGAATAACTCCACAATCCGATTCGCGGCGGCGGAGGCTTGTTTCGACGTTTCCTCGACGCCGGCGAGGAAGAAATTTAGCCAATCCTCCCACGTACCCTTGGTTCGCACCCGTTGCAAATGGTCGTAATAACGCTGGCGATGGGTCTTGAAGTAGAGGCTGAGATACAGGATCGGCTCCGAAAGCGCGCCGTTCGCGCACAGCATGAGCGTGATAAGAAGCCGCCCCAGGCGGCCGTTGCCGTCCAGAAACGGGTGGATGGATTCGAACTGCACATGGGCCAGCGCGGCGCGGACCAGGATCGGCAATGGTGCCTTGCGGTCGTGAAGGAACTTCTCGAATGCGTCCAGGCATTCCATCAAGCGTTCGGGCGGGGGCGGCACGAATTCGGCGTTGCCGGGGCGGGTGCCTCCCACCCAATTCTGGGTGCGGCGGAACTCGCCCGGTTCCTTGTCAGCACCCCGGCCGCCGCGCAAGAGAACGCCGTGTATCTCGCGCAACAGGCGCAAGGAGAGAGGAAACCCCTCGCGGATGCGCTTCAAGCCGTGGTTCATGGCCGCGACGTAGTTGGAGACTTCCTCCACGTCGGCGAGCGGCACGCCCGGCGTTTCCTTGTTTTCGTAAAGCAGGAGGTCGGAAAGCGAGGATTGGGTGCCCTCGATTTGCGATGAAAGAAGCGCTTCCTTGCGGACATAAA
>MIAC01000056.1 GCA_001830475.1 Rhodospirillales bacterium RIFCSPLOWO2_12_FULL_67_15 | reverse complement strand
AGGTTCTTCTTCTCACAGCTTTTTGTCTTTCAAAAAACTTCTTGAAGAAGGAAAGACGGAGCTCGCCGCCGCGCCGACGACGCGCGATGACCCGTGCTTCTGGCTCTATTCCTCGGGCTCGACCGGCATGCCCAAGGGCACGGTGCACGTGCATTCGAGCATGCGCGTGACCGCCGGGCTCTACGCCGAGGGCGTGCTCGGCATGAAGCAATCCGACGTCATCTTCTCGGCGGCGAAATTCTTTTTCGCCTACGGCCTGGGCAATTCCCTGTCCTTCCCGCTCGCCGCGGGCGCGACCACGGTGCTGATGGCCGAGCGCCCGACGCCGGACGCGGTGTTCAAGCGCCTCACCGAACGCAAGCCGACCCTGTTCTTCGGCGTTCCGACGCTCTACGCGGCAATGCTTGCTTCTCCGGCATTTCCGAAAAAAGGGGATTTGAATTTAAGAACATGCATTTCCGCCGGTGAGGCCCTGCCTCCTCAAATCGCAAAAAGCTTCAAGGAAAAGACGGGCATCGACATCCTCGACGGCATCGGCTCCACCGAGATGCTGCACATCTTCCTTTCCAACCGGCCGGGCGAATTGCGCCACGGCACCACCGGCAAGGCGGTGCCGGGATACGAACTCAAGCTGGTGGACGAGCACGGCGCCGAGGTGAAGCAGGGCGAACTCGGCGAGCTGCTGATCAAGGGCCCGACCGCCGCCGACCTGTACTGGAACAACCGCGAAAAAAGCCGCAGCACCTTCATTGGCGAGTGGACCCGCAGCGGCGACAAATACCGCCAGGACGCCGAAGGTTTCTACGCCTACGGCGGCCGCACCGACGACATGCTGAAGGTTTCCGGCATCTGGGTCTCGCCGGCCGAAGTCGAAGCCGCGCTCGTATCGCACGAGGCGGTGCTGGAGGCCGCCGTCGTGGGCAAGGAAGACGAGCAGAAACTCGTCAAGCCCAAGGCCTTCGTGGTCCTCAAGCCCGGCAAGCAGGCCACGACGGAGGAACTGCAGAACTACGTCAAATCCAAGCTCGCGCCCTACAAATACCCGCGCTGGATCGAGTTCGCCGCCGAGCTGCCGAAGACCGCGACGGGGAAGATCCAGCGGTACAAGCTGCGTTCCTGATCGATGGAGCGGATTGGCCATGAACATGCATGAGCCCGTGACCCAGCTGGAAATCGACCGGCGCGTCTTCGAGCTCTACGACGAGTACTGCCACGGCCGCATCGACCGCCGGGAGTTCCTCGCGCGAGCCGCCGCGTTGACGGTCGGAGGCCTGGCGATGGCGCAGGCGCTGCTGCCGCGCTACGCGCTGGCGCAGACGATTTCGTTCACCGATACGCGCATCAAGGCGCAGTACGTGAATTATCCATCACGCGGCGGGAATTCGGGACAGATGCGCGGGTATCTGGTCCAGCCTGCGGGGCAGGGCCCGTTCCCGGCGGTGCTGGTGATCCACGAGAACCGCGGGCTCAATCCGTATATCGAAGACGTGGCGCGCCGCGCCGCGGTGGAAGGTTTTCTCGCGCTCGCGCCCGACGGCCTCTATCCGGCCGGCGGCTATCCGGGCAACGACGACGACGGCCGCACGCTGCAGGGCAATCTCGACCAGGGCAAATTGCGCACCGACATGCTCAACAGCGCGCGTTTCCTCAAGGCGCACAAGCTGTCGAGCGGCAAGCTCGGCGCGACCGGCTTTTGCTGGGGCGGCGGCACCACCAATTCCCTCGCCGCCGAGCTGGGTGCCGATCTGCAGGCGGGCGCGCCGTTCTACGGTGCGGCGGCGGAAACCGCGGGCGTGCCGAAAATCAAGGCCGCGCTGCTCATCCACTACGCCGAGAACGACGAGAGAATCAACGCGATGTGGCCGGCATTCGAGGCCGCAATGCGCGCGAGCGGCGTGACCTACCAGATGTACATGTATCCGGGCACGCTGCACGGCTTCCACAACAACTCGACGCCGCGCTACAACGAAGCGGCGGCAAAGCTCGCCTGGGAGCGCACGGTCGCCTTCTTCAAGAAGCACCTCGCCTGAAGCTTTCCATC
>MIAC01000055.1 GCA_001830475.1 Rhodospirillales bacterium RIFCSPLOWO2_12_FULL_67_15 | reverse complement strand
CCGGCTCGGCGGCACGCCGGCGCAAAAGGAAAAATATCTGCCGCGCATCGCCTCGGGCGAGATTCTGCCGACTGCGGTCTTCACCGAACCCAACACCGGCTCCGACCTCGCCTCCTTGCGCACGCGCGCGGTCCGCGATGGCGACGGCTGGCGCGTCACCGGCGCCAAGACCTGGATCACCCACGCCGCGCGTTCCGACCTGATGACCCTGCTGGTGCGCACCAACGCCGCCGACCCGGGCTACGGCGGGCTTTCGATGTTTCTCGCCCCGAAGCCGCGCGGCACGAAAAGCGATCCCTTCCCCGCCGAGGGACTGAGCGGGAGCGAGATCCCCGTGCTCGGCTACCGCGGCATGCGCGAGTACGAGATCGCCTTCGACGGATTCCGCGTCGAGGCCGGGGGGCTGCTCGGCGGCGTCGAGGGCCAGGGCTTCAAGCAGCTGATGGCGACCTTCGAATCGGCGCGTATCCAGACCGCCGCGCGCGCCGTCGGCGTCGCCGAGAACGCGCTCGAACTCGGGCTCGCCTATGCCCGCGAGCGCCGGCAGTTCGGCAAGGCGATCTACGCCTTTCCCCGCGTCTTCGGCAAGCTCGCCTGGATGGCGGTCGAGACCATGATCGCGCGCCAGCTCGCCTGGTTCGCGGCCGGCGAGAAGGACCAGGATCGCCGCTGCGACATCGAGGCCGGCATGGCCAAGCTCTTGGCCGCGCGCGTCGCCTGGTCGAACGCCGACAACGCGCTCCAGATCCACGGCGGCAACGGCTACGCGCTCGAATACCAGATCAGCCGGGTGCTGTGCGACGCCCGCATCCTCAACATTTTCGAGGGCGCGGCCGAAATCCAGGCCCACGTCGTCGCGCGGGGGCTTTTGGCGCGGCGGAATTGACGTTTTCCGCCCCTGGCGGACCGCCGCGGACCGGCCTACATCGAACTCAGGCATCCTTGGCGGATGCCGGGGAAGGTAGGCATGACACCCATGATTTCCATCCTCTTCGCGACGGTGGCTTTCCTGGCCATGGCCGCGACCGTCGCCGTTCTCGCGGCCGGAATCTGTACCCTGGGCGCGTCCGATTCCTTCCGGGCCCGCTACGCTAATCTTTTGATGCGCTGGCGCGTCGGGCTTCAGGGCCTGGCGGTGATAATGCTGGCGCTCTCGGTTGCGACCGCGGGTCCGACGTAAGGCGCCGATTGTTCGTTTCCCGGCGAAGACCCGCCGGGGGGAAAGCCGCCCGCGCCGCCGGGCGCGCATGCGCCCAATTCCGTGGATCCGGCGGCACTCGCCGCGCCCGATCTTTTGTATGGGCGGCCTGCGCCGCCGGGCGGCGCGAAAGGGTTTTCGCGCGCCCCTGTTTTCCCCATGACGCTTGCGGCCGATGGGTTTAACATCGGGGCATGACCGGGTTTCTTCCCGTCCTGCTCGCGGTCGCCCTCGGCGCGACGCTGCTGATCCTGTTCATCGGCATCATCGGCTTCGCCGCCGGCGGACGCTTCAACGCCCGCCACGGCAACACCTTGATGCGCTTGCGCGTGGCGGCGCAGGCGGCCGCGGTCGCGCTGCTCGGCCTCGCCATGTGGCTCGGATTGACGTAGAGCATGCTCTAATGGTCACGCTCGACCGCATCTACACCCGCGGCGGCGACGGCGGCGAGACCTCGCTCGGCGACGGCGAACGCGTGGCCAAGGATTCCCCGCGCATCGCGGCGATCGGAGCGGTGGACGAAGCCAATGCCGCGATCGGGCTCGCCCGCCTGCACGCCGCGGGCGAGGCGGACGTTTTTCTCGCCCGCATCCAGAACGATTTGTTCGACCTCGGCGCCGATCTCTGCACGCCGGAAGGCGGGCGGAAGGGCAAGAACGCGCTGCGGGTGACGGATTCCCAGGTCGAACGGCTCGAGCGCGAGATCGACCGGATGAACGCCGCGCTCCGGCCGCTCAAGTCCTTCATCCTGCCGGGCGGAACCGCGGCGGCCGCGTACCTGCACTCGGCCGCACCGTGGTGCGCCGCGCCGAGCGGCTCATGGTCACGCTGAACCGGACCGAGCCGGTCGGCGCGCCGGCGCTCCGTTACGTCAACCGGCTCTCGGACCATCTCTTCGTGCTCGCCCGCCATCTCAACGACCAGGGTGCCGGCGACGTGCTCTGGACCCCCGGCGCCAATCGCTGACGAGCCTCCCTTTCGCGCCGCCGTTGTGCGGGCGCAACGGTCGGAATCCCCTGTTGTTAAGCCTTTCAGGCCGTTCTTGACCGCTCCGCCCGGGCCCCCTAATTTTGCGCTTGCGAGATAAACGGTTCCACGGGCTGAAACGCCCCTCGCGCCGCCTCATCTAGATCCCAGGTTCGCATGAAAATTCTCGTCGCCGTCAAGCGGGTGATCGACGCCAACGTCAAGGTGCGCGTCAAGGCGGACCAGACCGGGGTCGAAACCGCCAACGTCAAGATGGCGATGAATCCCTTTTGCGAAATCGCGCTCGAGGAAGCGGTGCGCCTCAAGGAGGCCGGGAGCGCCCGCGAAATCGTCGCCGTCTCCGCCGGCCCGGCGGCGTGCCAGGAAACGGTGCGCACCGCGCTCGCCATGGGCGCCGACCGCGGCATCGTGGTCGAGGCCCCGGCCGAGATCGAACCGCTCGCGGTCGCCAAGCTCCTGAAGGCGATCGCGGCGCGCGAGACTCCCGGCCTGATCCTCCTCGGCAAGCAAGCGGTCGACGACGACTGCAACCAGACCGGCCAGATGCTGGCCGCGCTGCTCGGCTGGGCGCAGGGCACGTTCGCCTCCAAGCTCGTCTTCGAGGGGGACAAGCTCCGCGTGACGCGCGAAGTAGACGGCGGCCTCGAAATCCTCCTCTTGAAACTGCCGGCGGTGGTGACGGCGGATTTGCGTCTCAACACGCCGCGCTACGCCTCGCTTCCCAATATCATGAAGGCGAAGAAGAAGCCGATCGAGACGATGAAGCCCGGCGATTTCGGCGTCGACATCGCGCCGCGCCTGGAGATCCTCAAGGTCGCGGAGCCGCCCAAGCGCAAGACCGGCGTGCGCGTCGCCGATGTCGCCGATCTGATCGGCAGGCTGCGCAACGAAGCGAAGGTCATTTAGATGGCCGTTCTTCTCGTCGCCGAGCACGACAACGCCGGCCTCAAGTCCGCCACCCTTCACGCGGCGACCGCGGCGCGCGAATTGGGCGACGTGACCGTTCTGGTGGCGGGGAGCCAATGCCGCGCCGCGGCCGAGGCCGCGGCCAGGATGGCGGGCGTCGGCCGGGTCCTGCTTGCCGATGCCGCGCCTTACCTCCATCCGCTCGCCGAGACGCTCGCTCCGCTGGTGGCGGGGCTCGCCCGCAATCATTCCCACGTGCTCGCGCCCGCGACCACCTTCGGCAAGAACCTGATGCCCAGGGTGGCGGCGCTGCTCGACGTCGCGCAGGTTTCCGACATCGTCGCCATCGAAGGGCCCGATACGTTCGTTCGTCCCATCTATGCCGGCAACGCGCTCGTCACGTTGCGCGCGCGCGATGCGATCAAGGTCTTGACCGTGCGCGCCACCGCGTTCGAGGCCGCCCCGGCCTCGGGCGGGTCGGCGGCGATCGAGACCGTGCCGGCCGGGACCGATCCGGGGCTTTCGTCCTTCGTCGGGCAGGAGCTGACCCGCTCGGCCAGGCCCGAACTCGCCAGCGCCCGGATCGTC
>MIAC01000054.1 GCA_001830475.1 Rhodospirillales bacterium RIFCSPLOWO2_12_FULL_67_15 | reverse complement strand
CAAACTTAAATAACCCGGCGGCCGTCATGCGAATGCATGCCTAACGGCATGACGCCGCCGGGCGCGCCCGGTCGGGTGGATAGCAGCTCACACCACCGAGAACGACGAGCCGCAGCCGCAAGTCGAAACCGCGTTCGGGTTGGTCATCTTGAAGTACGAGCCGACCAGGTCCTCGACGAAATCGAGCGTCGCGCCCTTGACCAGATCGAGCGAGGTTTCGTCGACGACCACCTTGACGCCCTCCTGCTCGAAGACTCGGTCTTCGGCGGCGCGCGCGGAATCGAGCTTGAAGCCGTACTGGAAGCCCGAGCAGCCGCCGCCCGAGACGGTGACGCGCAGCATCAGGCCGGGATCGCCCTCGGCGGCGGCGATCGCGCGAATGCGCCGCGCGGCGTTGGCGCTGATGCCGAGAGCGGCGTCTGGAATGGGCGTGTCGGGCAAGGGTCTCTCCGTTACGGCCAGGGCGCCCACTTAATATTACGGCCAGGGCGCCCACTTAATATAGCGTGCCGGCCGGTTAATCCAAGGCGGGCGTTAACCCGCTTTTTCACGGGTTTTTTTGAGGCTTTTCAGGAACGCGCGCACGCCGGCCTCGGCGCAGGCGCGGTCCTGTTCGGGCGTGCCCGAGCTGCATCCGATCCCGCCCACGGTCGCGCCGGCGACTTCCACCGGCACGCCGCCGCCGACGGTCGAGAAGCGCCCGCCGTGCGCGCTCTGGATGCCGAACACCAGGTTCCCGGGCACGGCACGCGCGTTGTAATCGTGGGTCGGCCGGCGCGAAATGGCGGCGGTGAACGCCTTGTCCTGGGAGAGCTGGACCGAGAGCACCTTGGCGCCGTCCATGCGTTCGAACGC
Source organism: Rhodospirillales bacterium RIFCSPLOWO2_12_FULL_67_15 (assembly GCA_001830475.1). Classification (GTDB taxonomy): domain Bacteria; phylum Pseudomonadota; class Alphaproteobacteria; order Rhodospirillales; family 2-12-FULL-67-15; genus 2-12-FULL-67-15. The sequence goes on along the minus strand of MIAC01000054.1, from coordinate 5,426 downwards.
GATCAGGTTGCCCGATTCGTCGGTGACGGCGATGCACATCGGCACCCGGATGCGCCGCGCTTCCTTGCGCGCGCCCGCGATCAGGGTTTGGGCGTCGGCGAGCGCCAGGCGGGGAATGGAGAGCATGGCGCGCCAAGGCTAGAGCAGGTTGCCCGCGCCGCCAAGACCGCCGTTGCCCGCGCGCGCCCGCGAGGGTAGGTTCCGCCCCATGAACCCGAGGCCCACGAACCCGAGGCCCGCTCCGCCGCCTTCGCTCGCGCCCTACGCCGCGGCGCCGGCTTCGAGCCGCGGCCGCCTGCACCCGGAACGCGAAAGCCGCACCCGCGATTGCTTCCAGCGCGACCGCGACCGCATCGTTCATTCCGGCGCGTTCCGCCGTCTCCAGTACAAGACCCAGGTCTTCGTCAACCACGAGGGCGACTTCTTCCGCACCCGCCTGACCCACAGCCTGGAAGTGGCGCAGATCGCCCGCTCGCTCGCGCGCAACCTCGGCCTCAACGAGGATTTGACCGAGGCCTTGGCGCTCGCCCACGACCTCGGCCATCCGCCGTTCGGGCACGCGGGCGAGGACGCGCTCAAGGAAGTCATGGCGCCGTTCGGCGGCTTCGACCACAACGCCCAGTCGCTGCGCGCGGTGACGCGGCTCGAGGAACGCTATCCCGCCTTCGACGGACTCAATCTCACCTGGGAGACGCTCGAGGGCGTGGTCAAGCACAACGGGCCGCTGCTCAGGCACGGCGGCAAAAAAAAGCCGCTGCCGCGCGCGATCGCCGAATACGTCAAGGTCCACGACCTCGAACTCGGCACCTTCGCCGGCGCCGAAGCGCAAGTCGCCGCGCTGGCCGACGACATCGCCTACAACAACCACGACATCGAGGATGGATTGCGCGCCGGGCTGTTCACGGTCGAGGACTTGCGCGGGGTGCCGCTGGTCGGGCCGATCTTCAAGCGGGTCGGCAAGCGCCATCCCCGCCTCAATCGCGCGCGCCTGATCCACGAGGCGGTGCGCGAGCTGATCGGCGCCATGGTCGAGGATATGCTCGCCGAAACCCGCCGCCGCTTGGCCGCGGCCCGGCCGCAATCGCCCCAAGCCGTGCGCGCGCTTCGAGCACCCGTCGCCGCGTTCTCGCCACCGATGCGGATCCGGATGAAGGGTCTCAAGGAATTCCTGTTCGCCAACATGTACCGCCACTACAAGCTCAACCGCATGACGAGCAAGGCCCGCCGCGTGGTCCGCGAACTGTTCCGGATTTTTCTCGCCGAACCCGAATGTCTGCCGACCGACTGGCGCCGGAAAGCGGGCGGGCCCGGCACGCGCGCCACCGCCGAGCTGGTCGCCGACTACATCGCCGGCATGACCGACCGCTACGCCCTCGACGAGCATCGCCGGCTGTTCGACGTGCAAGCCCGGACGTCATGAACCTGTTCCGTCACTTCGCGGGCGAAGTGGCGGACGTTCTCGGCCTGCTCGTCGCCGAGGGACGCCTGCCGGAAGCGGTCCGGAGCGTGCGTGTCGCGGTCGAGCCGCCGCGCGAGGCCGGTCACGGCGACGTCGCCACCAACGCCGCCCTTCTGCTCGCCAAGGACTCAGGGCTAGCCCCGCGCGCGCTCGCGGAGATGATCGCCGAACGCCTCCGCTCCCGCCCTGGCGTCGCCGCGGTCGAGATCGCCGGACCCGGCTTCGTCAATTTGCGCCTGGCCGACGATTTCTGGCGCGCGCGCTTGAAGGAGATCCTTCTCGCCGGGCGCGCCTACGGCGATTCTTTCGCCGGCGGGGGCGAGCCGGTGATGGTCGAATTCGTCTCCGCCAATCCGACCGGGCCGATGCACGTCGGGCACGGCCGCGGCGCGGTGGTCGGCGACGTGCTCGCGCGGCTGCTCGCCAAGGCGGGCTACAAGGTCGCGCGGGAATACTGGATCAACGACGCCGGCGCGCAGGTCGAGGCGCTGGCGCGCTCGCTTCATTGGCGCTACCGCGCGGCGCTCGGCGAACGATTGGGCGCGATGCCGGAGGGGCTCTATCCCGGCGATTATCTGATCGCGCCCGCCCGCGCCCTCGCCGAGCGCGACGGCCGGCGCTGGCTCGGGGTTCCGGAATCCGAATGGCTGGAGCCCTGCCGCGCCTTCGCCGTCGCGGCGATGATGGAGCTGATCCGCGCCGATTTGGCCGCGCTCGGCGTCGTCATCGACACCTTCCGTTCGGAACGCGAGCTGATCGCCCAGGGCGGCGTCGACGAGGCGCTGCGGGTCCTCGGCGAGCGCGGGCTGATTTACACCGGGGTTCTGGAGCCGCCCAAGGGCAAGCCGCCCGAGGACTGGGAGCCCCGGCCGCAGACATTGTTCCGCTCGACCCAATTCGGCGACGACGTCGATCGGCCGCTCCGCAAGTCCGACGGCTCGTGGACCTACTTCGCCACCGACGCCGCCTATCATCTCGACAAATACCGGCGCGGTTTCGGGATCATGATCGACGTCTGGGGCGCGGACCACGGCGGCTACGTCAAGCGCGTGCAAGCCGCGGTCAAGGCGCTGAGCGGGGGCCAAGGCGCGCTCGACGTCAAGCTCTGCCAGATGGTCAACCTGATGGACGGCGGCGAGCCGGTGAAGATGTCCAAGCGCGCCGGAACCTTCGTCGGCCTTGCCGAGGTGGTGGAGCGGGCAGGCCCGGACGTGTTCCGCTTCATCATGCTGACCCGCAAGAACGACGCCCCGCTCGAATTCGACTTCGCCCGCGTGCTCGAGCAGACCAAGGACAATCCGGTCTTCTATGTCCAGTACGCCCACGCCCGGGTCCGCTCGGTGCTGCGCCTCGCCGCCGAAACCTTCGGCGCCGAGGCGCTCGCGCCCGAATCGCTCGCGCGCGCCGATTTCTCCCGGTTGACCGATTCGGGGGAAATCGCGCTCATCCGCCGCATGGCGAGCTGGCCGCGCTTGATCGAAAGCGCGGCCGAGACGCACGAACCCCATCGCGTCGCCTATTTCCTTTATGATTTGGCCGCCGAGTTCCACAACCTGTGGAACCGGGGCAAGGACGACGCGCGCTTGCGCTTTATCCGTCCCGCCGCGGCCGAAGCGACCCTGGCGCGGCTGGCGCTGGTGCAGGCGGTCGGCTTCGTCGTCGCCTCGGGCCTCGACGTTTTCGGCGTGACGCCGGTGGAGGAGATGCGTTGATCCGCGCGGAACGGTCCCCCAGCTATGACGATCGGGCGGAGATCGAAGACGCGCCGCCGCCCCGGCGCTGGGGCCGGTTCTTGTTGCTGTTGGTGCTCGCCGTCGTTCTGGTCGGCGGGGGCGCCTGGGCGTGGCTGGTCCATGGCAAACGCATGACGGCGCTGTTCGCCGGTGGCGGCGGAGACGGCGTTCCGGTCGTGCGCGCCGACCCGACGCCTTCCAAAATCCGCCCCCGCGACCCCGGCGGGATGGAAGTTCCCGACCGCGACAAGCTGGTTTACGAGCGCCTTCAGGGCGAAGGCACCGAGCCGCGGGTCGAGCGCCTGCTGCCGCCGGCCGAGGCGCCGATGCGGCCGCCGCGGGCCGCATCCGAGCCTGCGCCGCAGGTCAAGGAACGGCTGCCGCGGGTGCCGAGCGAAGCCCAGGTGCGCGCCGCGGTGCCGCCGCCACCGCCGATCGCTCTCGATCCTTCCCGCGCGTCCCCTTCGCCCGACCGGGAGCCGGCGCCGGAGGATTCGCCGCCCACCGACATCGAAACCGCGCCCGCGAGTCCGCTGGCGGGCGCCCCGGAGTCGCCGCCCGCGCTTCCGTCCGTTCCCGAAACCGCCGCCGCGACCCCCCCGGCGCAACCGTCATCGGCCGAGCCCGTCTCGGGATACCTGATCCAGATCGCGGCGGTGCGCGAGCCCGAGCGCGCCGAGGCCGAATGGGAGCGGCTTTTGCGCCAGCATCCCGAACCGCTGCGCGGGCTGAAATTGTCCGTGGCGCGGGCCGACCTCGGCGACAAGGGCGTGTTCTGGCGGCTTCGCGCCGGGCCTTTCCCCGACGAAACCGCGGCCAAAAACCGCTGCGCCGAGCTCGCCCGGCGCAAGGTCGGCTGCTTGGTCGTCAAGGCGCAAGGGTAGGGAGATTTCACGATGGCCGTACACGTTTTTCTCGTCATTCCCGCTTTTGCGGGAATGACGAAATGAATACACCCAGCGGGAACGCGCCCTTACATGACCGCGCCCCGCGCCGTCGTCTTCGGGCTCGCCGGGCCGTCGCTTAAGCCCGACGAGCGGCGCTTCTTCCGCGCGACCGACCCGCTCGGGTTCATCCTGTTCGCGCGCAATATCGAGACCCCGGATCAAGTCCGCGCCCTGACCGCTTCGTTGCGCGAAACGATCGGCCGCGCCGACGCGCCGATCCTGATCGACCAGGAAGGCGGGCGCGTCCAGCGCCTGCGCCCCCCGCATTGGCGAAGCGCGCCGCCCGCCGCCCGCTTCGGCGACGCCTTCGCGCGCGATCCGGACCAAGCGAAGGAAGCCGCGCGGCTCAACCATCGCCTGATCGCGGCGGACCTCGCCCAACTCGGGATCACGGTCGATTGCGCGCCGGTTCTCGACGTGCCGGTCCTAGGCGCGCACGACGTAATCGGCGATCGGGCCTTCGCCCGCTCCCCGGCCGTGGTCGCCGAGCTCGGGCGCGCGGCCGTCGCCGGCCTGCTCGCGGGCGGCGTGATCCCGGTGGTCAAGCACATTCCCGGTCACGGCCGCGCCTTCGCCGACAGCCACCGGGAGCTTCCAAAGGTCGTCGCGGCGCGGGCCGAACTGGAAGCGACCGACTTCGCCCCGTTCCAGGCGCTATCCGATGCGCCGTGGGCGATGACCGCGCACGTTCTCTATGCCGCCCTCGACCCGGCGCTTCCGGCGACCCAGTCCAAAGCCGTGATCGGCGGCATCGTCCGCGGCGCGATCGGCTTCGCGGGCGTGCTGGTGTCCGACGATCTCGGCATGAGTGCGCTCGCGGGCGATTTCCGCGCGCGCGCCGAGGCCTGCCTCGGCGCCGGCTGCGACGTCGTGCTCCATTGCAGCGGCGCGATGGCGGAAATGCAGGCGGTCGCGGACGGCTCGAGCCCGCTTGCGCCGGCGGCCAAGAAGAGAATCGTCGCGGCCGAGGCGAGGCGCCGGAAAAGCCTCGAGCCTTTCGACTGGGCGGAAGGGTGCGCGCGCCTCGACGCGCTCCTCGCCCGAAATTAAGGGGACACCATACTTAATTCGCCGCTCCTCCTCTTCGACATGAATTAAGTATGGTGTCCCCTTAATTCCCAAGGGAGTCGGGTTTGGGAGTCTGGGCTTCGGCGCGGTGGACATGGGTTTCTTCCGGGCACCGGAGCATAGGAACACATAAAGAACTATTTGTCAAGATTAAATTCTCTCATGGAAAATGATTCTTGACATACATTATTTTATAGGATATATGTCACATTTTACGGT
>MIAC01000053.1:13427-14039 GCA_001830475.1 Rhodospirillales bacterium RIFCSPLOWO2_12_FULL_67_15 | reverse complement strand
GAGGGACTGGAAGTCGAGCAGCCGTTCCGAGCTGGTAGCCTGGGCGAAGGTTTCGCGTGGCAGAAGCCCCGCGCCGGCGGCGATCGCCGCCAAGGTGACAAAGTCGCGCCGGGTTACTTCCATCGGTTGGCTCCAACAGATCAGCCCCGTCATTCCCGCGAAAGCGGGAATCCAGCTTTTTCAAGAGCGTGGATGCCCGCTTTCGCGGGCATGACGAGAATAACTTGAGCGCCGGCCGTAAATCTCTCTAGTGCCGGATGCCGGGCGCGGTGAGCGGTTTCCCTTGGCCGAAGGAGGCCAGGTAGAACTCCAACTCCGCGTACTCGACCGAATCGGAGGCCAAGTAGTTCATGCCGAGCGGCAACATGCACCACTGGAAGCGCTTGCGCGGATCCCACATCTTGTTGAAGTTGGTGCGCCAGAGCGGGAAGTGGTTCATCAGGCCAGAATCCCGCGTGCCGAGCAGGCGGCCGCCGAGGAACTTGCCGCCGCCCTTGCCCGGCGCCTCGAGGTGGCAGTCGGCACAAGCGTGGTTGCGCTGGCCGACCCGCTTGTTGAAGGTGGCCTCGCCGCGCTTGAGCGCCGCCTGGGACTCCAGACTGGCGAGATCGA
>MIAC01000053.1:11709-13397 GCA_001830475.1 Rhodospirillales bacterium RIFCSPLOWO2_12_FULL_67_15 | reverse complement strand
TCACCAACGCGCTCATGTTGAGGTTGGCCTTGCTCTGGGACGGCATCGCGATGCCGGTGGTCTCCGGGCTGTGCATCTGGAGGAACTCCTCCATCGCCATGATCCGCCCATACTCCTTGACGAAGCGGGGATAGCGGATGGCGACGCCCTTCATCGTCTTGGCGATGCCGCCCTGGTGGCAGTCGGCGCAAGCCTTGCCCTTCGGGCCTTTCTTGTCCCAGTCCTTCAGCGCCGACTCGGCCTCGACCATCCCCATGTTGTTGGTGGGATCGAGAGGATCGCCGAAGCCGACCGGCTTGGCCCGCGTGTTGGGATCGCGCTGCGGGTCCTTCACCGGCGGCAGCGGACCTTTCTGGGTCTTGAGGAATTCGACCACATGGACGATCTGCTGCGGATTGAGGACGCCGGCCGAGCCCCACGGCGGCATGACCGATTCCGGATAGATCGCCCGGATGTCGTAGACCATCTGGTAGAGCTCGTCGTCCTTGTAGCCGGACTCGCCGATCTTCTGATGATCGGGGCCGATGTTGCCCGCGGGCCAGACGTCGTCGCCGCGAATGAGATGGCAGCCGGTGCAGGGACCGAGCGCCCGGCTCATGTAGATTTTGCGGCCTTCCTTGGCGTCGCCCTTGAGGTCCTTGGGCATCGTCGCTTTCTGCACCGCCGGCTCGGGCCGGGTGTCGGCATAAGCCTGGGTGCGGTATTTGCTGAAATCCGGTTTCACGCCGGTAAACGGCCCTTCCTTGTAACGGACCTGCTGGGGCTTGCCGTCCTTGGTCTCGACGCGCCCTTGCGCCTCGGGCAGGGCCTTCGATTCCCATTTGATCGGCGGATAGAGAATGTCCGCGCACCCCGCCAGACCGGCGGCGACGGCGGCAAAGATTCCCGCAACCATAAAGCCTTTCGCGTGTCTCATAATTCGTCTCCCATTCCCTGTTTGGCGGGGCCGTTGACCGGTCCTCGTTGGCTTAATTCGAGAATAAAGCGGCGATTTAGCCGCCGAACTTGATGTCCACGGTTCCGACGTGCTTGACGCCGGTGGTGTCCTCGAAAGCGATCTCGAGCTTGCCCGGAGCGTCCGCCTTCATCTTGAAGGCGATTACCGGGTTGGCGCTGATGGATTGAGTGAACTGCGCCGTCATCAGCTCCTTGCCATTGTAGGTGACGCGGGCGGAGTGGATGTAGTTGTAGACTTTTTCCACCACCTTGCCGGCCGCATCGCGCTGGACAATTTCCATCGGATGCGGAACCAGCGCCCGGACCGTGATGGTCTCGCCCGGCTTGATCGTCTTCGGCACGCGAATGCGAACTTCCGCCATGATCGTCGCTCCCAACCAAATGTGTTGCCTTATCCGGCGGGGGCAACCGCGCCCCCGCCCCTGTCCCGCCGAACTGTCGTGGAACCCCGCCGGAGCGGGATCAGCCGCCGCAGCCGCCGACGGTCACCTTGATCTCGTTCTTGACCTCGAAAAGCGAGCCGTCGTTCATCTCCGCGACCGCGCGGAAATTCGTGGTCCCGCCGAGGCGGACGTTGGTCTCGACCGTGGGACGCCCCATAGCCGGCGAAAGGGTGAACTTCGCGGACATGGGACGGCGGTTCTTGTCGGCGATGAAGTAGACCGTCTTGACGTGCTTCTGCGGCGTCGGGTCGAGGTTGATCTCGAGCCGGATCGGCACCAGCGAGCCGT
>MIAC01000053.1:7613-11438 GCA_001830475.1 Rhodospirillales bacterium RIFCSPLOWO2_12_FULL_67_15 | reverse complement strand
TTTTGGGTTCGCGATGGCGATTCTTGACGGCGACGGCCGATAGCCACGGCCAAAGACCGCATTTGAAGTAATCCCTTACTACAATCTAATATTAGGAGTCTATGATTTCTTATATTGCGGCGCGGTATAAACTGCGCGTTCAAACGCGGATAAAAAAACCATGAAATCCGCATTACATTAGATCAATCTAATTTTACTGTAACGAGCTTTCTCTTCGCGCCGCGGATTTTTCCAGGATGTAGCGCTGGAAATCCTGATGCGCGTAGCGCTTCTCCCAGACATATTCAAACATGCTAATAAAATGGAACGGGCGGAAGTATCCGGGCATCCGGGCCACTTCCGCGTCGGCCCCTTTCTTGCCTTTCATCTCCGCGACCGTCTCGGGGAAAAACTGCAAGGTGGGCGTGAAATTGATCCGGTATTTGCGCGCGAACTCCTTCTCGCGCAGCTTCTCGCCGTCGAAATCCGTCACCTCCCGATCGCCCCAGAGGTTGAGCTGGAGGACCGCGAAGCGGGCGCGGATGAAGGCGCTCGTTGTGGCGTCGGCGAGGTTGATCCGGTGCAGATCGTGGCAGTAGGGGCAGCCGCGCTGTTCCCACAGGAGCGCGAAACGCTTGCCCGCGGCGGTCGCCTCGGCGAGGTCTTCGGGTAATTCGAGGAAGGATTGCAGGAACCAGTCCTGCTTGTAGAGCCCGTCGTCGCCCAGGTGCGGTTCGATCGCCGCGCCGGAGCGGGACGGCCAGACCGCAGGGGGAACGGCGGCCGCAAGCGAAAGCGCGAGAAAGCCCCGCCGCGAGGGCCCGTCGAAACGGACGCGGTTTGAACCCATGATCGTCTCCTCCTCGGACCGCGGCAGCTTCGCAACAAAATGCCGCCGTTCTCAAGTCAAAAACGCGCGAGGCCGCCAGGGGACCGCACCCGAGGCGATAAGAGCCGGGCAGAGGCGTTTCCGGCCTGCTACAATCGCCAACGATTTCGACCGGACCGCTCGTCCATGACCCCCTGGTTAGATTCCCTCGTCCGGCCCGGGCCCGCCGCCTTCCTGGCGCTCTTTTTTCTCGAAGCCGTCGGGCGCACCCTCTTGATCGCGGTGATCCCGCTGCAGGCGCTCGAGAGCCTGGGCGATGCCCAGAACGTCAGCACGCTCTACTTCGGCGCCAGCGTCGCCGGGCTCCTGTTCAGCTTCGCCATTCCCTGGCTGATCCGGCGGCTGCGGCGCCGAGGCGTGGTCGCGCTCGGGGCCGCCGCCAACCTCGCCGCCGCCGCCCTGCTCGCGACCGAAACGGCGGCCGGGTTGGCGGTCGGCCTGTGGCTGCACATCGTCGGCACGGCCTGCATCGAGGTTCCCCTCAATCTTTACGTCCTCGATTACGTGCGCCGCAAAGAGCTCGGCCGGTTCGAGCCCAACCGCATCTTCGCCGCCGCCGCCGCCTGGGCGCTCTGCCCGAGCCTCGGCGTCGCGCTCCGGGCGCACGTCGCGCCGTGGGCACCCTTCGCCGCAAGCGCGGCCGCGACGCTGGTCCTGCTCCTCTATTTCCGCCGGGTCCGCGGCACCGACGAGCCGCCGCAGCCGCCCGTCGTGCCGGTCAATCCGTTCCGTTATCTGCCCCGCTTCTTCGGCCAGCCGCGACTCACCCTCGCCTGGACCCTCGCCTTGGGCCGGGCGGGATGGTGGATTCTCTTTTTCGTCTATGCCCCGATCTACGCCGTCACCTCGGGGCTTGGCGAGCTCGCCGGCGGCGTGATCGTTTCCGCCGGCGGGGCGGCGTTGTTCTTGACGCCGCTGTGGGGGTGGATGGCGCGGCGCTTCGGCATGCGGCCGATGCTGGCCGTCGGTTACGGCGCGACCGCGGGGCTGACCGGAGCGGTGGCGGCAATCGCCGGGGAGCCCTTGCATGGGGCTTATCTCCTCGTCGGCGCGGCGCTGGCGGCGAGCGTGATCGACGGCGTCGGCAACGCGACTTTCCTGCGCGCGGTCAGGCCGCTCGAGCGCGCCGAGATGACGACCGTCTTCAACACCTTCCGCCACGTCGCGCAGATCGTGACCCCGGGGTTGTTCGCGCTTCTTTTGGCGACGTTCGATCTCGCCCAGGTGTTCCTGGCCGGCGGCGCGTTCATGGCGGCGATGGCGGTCCTGTCGCTTTACATCCCCAGGCGGATGTAGAGATTGGGGCGGAATTCGGCCGGGGGCCTCAAGTGGTCAGGGGCGAGAGGCCGGACAGCAACCGGTCGACGTAGAACCCCTGGAACAGGGTGACGCCGAGCTCCTGGCCGATGTCCACCGCCGTCTGGTCGTCGACGCGCGCGAGCACGAAGCGGACTCCCGCCTCCTGCATGGCGTGGATATCGTCGCGGCACTTGGGCAGGACCGATTCCGCGCTCTGGCGCCAGAATACCTTGGCCATCTCGACGTGCAGCCGGTTGAGATTCACGAGCCCGACCGTTTCGGGGAAGATGGCGTCCACGGCGATCTTGCCGCCGCGGGAGCGGATCAGTTCGCAGGCGACCGAGAATTCGTCGAAGTTCTGAATGATGTTCGCCTGGCGGAACTCGAACAAGATGTTGGCGAAGTCCGCCGGACCGGTGGCGTCGAGAAACTCCTCGAAACCGCGGGTGAACACGCTTTCCACGTTCATGTTGAGAGAACAGCGGACCGCGTCGGGATTGCTCTGCCGGAACGAAGCGAGCACGATCTGGTCGAGCAGAATGGTGAGTTGATTGAACAAGTTGCCGCTGCCGCGCATCTCGACCCCTTTCAGCGCGTGGCGGCGGAGCAGATCCATGCTGGCATAGAGCTCGCGCATGACGTGGACCGGATTCTGGCCGGGGACGATTTCAGCGAGTTCCTGGGAGCGAATGAAGGCGCGGGCGAAATCGCGCGCGCCGAGTTCTTGGCTCACGTCCTCCAAGAGCTTGATGTCGTTGATGTGCAACGAGCGGAGCCGCTCCGGCTTCGCTTCCTTCTTGGCCTTGACGGCGGGAACGCCCGCCGCGGCCGCGGCGCCTTGCTTGCCCGGGACGTCCTCCTCGTCGGCGGGACCCTTGAAGCGCTCGACCAGCGCGATGGCGTTGGCCAAACGCTTGTTCAGAGCGACGACCCTGAGGAGCCGCGATTGATCCACCAACCCGAAATGATCGGGGAAGTGCCGCTGGATCAGCCGCAGGAGATTGACCCTGAGCTCGGTGGTGAGCGCGAACTCCCGGTTCTCGTTCAGCTTGAACAGCAGCGCGCGCTCGGATTCGCCGAGATCGTACAGCGCTCCTTCGTCTCGTTCGCGGCTTTGGGTCAGGATCTTATTGAGATCGGTCCAGAACTCGGGCGCGGCCTCGCCGAACGGAAGCACGCTGATGGAAACGAGGAGAAGATGCGACATCTCCGGCCGCGGCTTGCCGACCCAGCCCTGCAAGAGCGACAGCAGCCGCCCCGGCGACTGCCCGACCATCGGGATCGCGACCTCGTTCATCGGCTATCGGTTTCGCGGCAAATCACGGAGCGCCGGCCCCTTCGCGCGGAGTCTGCCGATTCCGCGCCATCGCTTTCCCGCCAGTATGGCACAAGGAGAAAGGGAAGGAAATTGGCCGGATAGGCGCGCGGGCAAGATCGCCGAATCGGATCGGATCGCGGCGGCGGAGTCGAGGTCGGGGGGTGATTGGTGGGCGCAGCAGGACTCGAACCTGCGACCCGCTGATTAAGAGTCAGCTGCTCTACCGTCTGAGCTATGCGCCCCGAAAGGGGCCGTTTTATACCCCGCGAACGTTCCGCCCGCAAGGGCGGCGGGACCGCGGATACTTCACTAGTCCGGTCCGCCCCGGCGCCCCATCATG
>MIAC01000053.1:1188-7556 GCA_001830475.1 Rhodospirillales bacterium RIFCSPLOWO2_12_FULL_67_15 | reverse complement strand
ATCGCCGTGCCCCCATAGGACACCAGCGGCAGCGGCACGCCGACCACCGGGATCAGGCCCATGACCATGGCGATGTTGATGAACACGTAAAGGAAGAACATAACGGTGATCCCCATCGCGAGCAGCCGGCCGAAATGGTTGCGGGAGGAGAAGGCGATGGCGTAGCCATAGAGCAGCACGATCGCATAGAGCGAAAGAAGCGCCACTCCCCCCACCATCCCGAACTCCTCCGCCAGCATGGTGAAAATGAAGTCGGTCTGCTTTTCCGGCAGGAAGCTCAGGTGTCCTTGCGTGCCTTGCAGGAACCCCTTGCCCAGAATCCCGCCCGAGCCGAGCGCGATCTTGGACTGGATGATGTGGTAGCCCGAGCCGAGAGGATCTTTATCCGGATCGAGGAAGGACAACACCCGCTGCTTTTGATAGCCGCGCAGGAACCGCCAAGCGACCGGCACCGCCGCCAGCGCCACCATGCCGATCGCGGCGAACTTCCAGAGCCGCACGCCGGCGAGAAAGAAGAGCGCCGCCGCCGACAGCAGCAACATCAGCGCCGTGCCGAGGTCGGGCTGGCGCAGGACCAAGCCCACCGGGACGGCCACCATCGCGATCGGGAGAAAGAGAAAGAGCGGCCGGCGCACGTCCTCGGCCGAGCCGCCGTGGAAATATTGCGCGAGCGCGAGCAGAAGCGCGACCTTCATCAATTCGGAGGGCTGGAAATTGACGATCCCGAACGAAAACCAGCGCTGCGCCCCCATTCCGATCCTTCCCGCCACCTCGACCAGCACCAAGAGCGCGAGCGCCAAGGCGTAAAAGGCATAAGCGTATTTGAACCAGATCCGGATATCGGTCACGGCGATGGCCACGAGCAGCACCATGCCGGCCGCGAAGCGCGCCATCTGCCGCGACGCCCAGGGATCCAGGCTCCCGCCGGCGGCCGAATAGAGCACGACGAACCCGATCGCCGCGATGAGGGCGAGCAGCAGCACCAGGAACCAACGGATTTCCCGGAACTTTTGCCGGATCGGCATCCGATTGCGAGCGAAGGTGTCCGACAGCATGATAGGTTCCCCGTCAGCCGCCCGCGGCGGAAGGCGCAGCGCCCGCGCCGGAAGGCGCAGCGCCCGCGGCGGACCGCAGCACGCCGTCGCCGGGGCGGGCGCGCTCCTGCGCCATGAGAAGGATATCGCGCACGATCGGCGCCGCCACCGCGCCGCCGCCGCCGCCGTGCTCCACCACCACCGCCGCGGCGTAGCGCGGCGCGGCGATCGGCGCGTAGCCGATGAAGAGCGCGTGATCGCGCTCGCGCCAAGGCAGTTCGAGGTTCTTTTTCAGCCCGTACTCGCGTTCGGCCTTGGAAATGCGCCGGATCTGCGTCGTTCCGGTCTTGCCGCCCATCTCGAAGCCGCGCTTGGCGATCCGCGCGGTATAAGCGGTTCCGCCCGGTTCGTTGACCACCGCGTCGGTGGCCGCGCGCACCCATTCGACGTGAAGCGGGTTGAGGCCGATGGACTTGAACGGCCCGGCCGGTTCGCGCCGTTCGATCGCTTCCGAAAATCCGACGCGCAGTTCGCGGGTCAGTCGTGGGGTCACGGCGAACCCGCCGTTGACCAGCCGCGCGGTCATGATCGCGAGTTGCAAGGGCGTCGTCAAAATATTTCCCTGACCGATCCCGGCGATCAGCGTCTCGCCGCCTTGCCAGGGCACGCCGGTCGTCTCCAGCTTCCACTTGCGGGTCGGCATCAAGCCGGCGCGCTCGCCGGGAAGATCGAGGTCGAGGGTGACCCCGAGGCCGAGCCGGTTGGCCATCTGCGAGATGCGGTCCACGCCCAAGCGGCGGGCGAGCTCGTAGAAGTAGACGTCGCAGGAGCGCGAGATTCCGGTGTGCAGGTCCACCCAGCCGTGGCCGTGCTTGCGCCAGCAGTGGAAACGGATATCGCCGAGGTCGAGATACCCCGGGCAAAAGACGCGCTGGCCGGGGGTGACGACGCCGCGCTCCAGCGCCGCCAGCGCCACCGCGATCTTGAAGGTCGAGCCGGGCGCATAAAGCCCCGCGACCGCCTTGTTGACCAGCGGGGTGAGCGGATCGCGATTGAGGGTGCGCCACTCTTCTCCGCTCAAGCCGCGGTTGAAAGCGTTGGGATCGTAAGCCGGGGTCGAAACCAGCGCCAGCACCTCGCCGCTATGAACGTCGAGCACGACCGCCGAGGCGCTCTCGTTTTCCAGCCGCCGCGCGATGAATCGCTGCAATTCGAGATCCACGGTCAGACGCACCTCGCCCCCGGGCTGGCCATCCTTGCGCGCGAGTTCGCGAATGACGCGGCCGAAGGCGTTGACCTCCACCTGCGAGCTTCCGCCGGTCCCGCGCAGAGCGAGATCGTGAACTTTCTCCACTCCCGACTTGCCGACGCGAAAACCGGGAAGTTCCAGCAGCGGATCGCCGGTCAGCTCCCGCTCGGAGACGGCGGCGACGTAACCGAGCACGTGCGCGGTTTCCGCCGGATAGAGATAACGGCGGGTCTGACCGACGTCGATCATGACTCCGGGAAGATCGGGCGCGTTTACCTCGATGCGCGCCACCTCCTCCCATTCCAGGTTCTCGCGCACGGTCAGCGGAACGAAGCCGCGCCGCCGCTTCGCCTCGCGCAAAATCCGGCGGCGGGTCTCTTCGCCGACCGGAACGATCTTGCCGATGGCGTCCAGCGTCGCCTCGAGATCGCCGGCCTGCTCCGGAGTCACCAGAACGCGGAAGTTGCGCTCGTTGACCGCCAGCGGCTCGCCATCGCGATCCACGATCCGGCCGCGCGGCGGCGGCAGGAGGCGGAGATTGATGCGGTTCTCGTCGGCGAGCGTCCGGTAGCGATCCGATTCGAGAACCTGGAGGTAATACATCCGTCCGGCGAGCAGCGAGAAGAGGGCGAGCTTTCCGCCCGCCAGCAGCGTCATCCGCCGGGTAAACAGTTTTTGCCGTTCGGCGTCGCGCAGCATGAATCTCAACTCCCGGCGACGAGGCTCGGATGCCAGCGCAGGAACAGCCGGGATAGAACAGGGAACATTCCGAGCGTGAGCAGATACTGATAGAAAAGCGCCCGCGAATCCACCAGGGCCGCATTGAACAGCGCCGTCACGACCCACGCGGCCGTCGCGGCGGCCGCGGACATCAGGGCAAATCCGAACCACAGCACGATAAATCCCTTGCCGACGAAGAAGCGCGCCTGGGAAACGATCCCGCCGTGGACGAGAAGAAAGACGGCGGCGTAAAGCCCGAGCGGCCCGCCCCCGACGATGTCCTGGAAAAGACCGATCGCGAACACCACCCGCGCCGGCATCAGGTCGGGGCGGTGGGCGGTCCAGTGATAGACGCCGATCAGCGCCAGGAGCGGCATGATCCGGGCGAGCCCGGGAAGGTGTGACGGCATGGCGGCAAGCAAGACAAGGGCGAGGGTGGTGGCGGCCGGCATCAGGCGGCGGGCCTGGGTGTCCAATTGCCGGGCGAGCGTCGGCTTCATCGCCCTGTCCCCTCGTCGGGCTTCGCCGCCTCCTTTCGCGCCGCGCGGCGGCGGCTCGCCGGTTCGATCCGGGGCGGCGGCGAACCTTCGAGGATGCCTTCGAGTCCGAAATCGACGACGCGCACGAATTCGAGCCGGGCCTGCTCGACGAAAGGCTGGACCAGAACGCCGCTCTCGGCGACCGAGGTCACGATGCCGATCGGCAGCCCCGGGGGGAAAACCCCGCCATGGCCGGACGTGACGATGCGATCGCCGGCGGTCACCGCGCCGCCGTCGGAAAGATGGATCAGCCGCGGCCGGTCGGTGTTGTCGCCGGCGAGAATGGCGCGGGTGCGCGTGCGCTCGACGATCGCCGGGATCCGGGAGTTGAGGTCGGTCAGCAACAGAAGCCGCGAGGAGTGATTGCCGACCGCGGCGATGCGCCCGGCGAGACCGTCGCCGGTCATGACCACGAGACCCTTCTTGACCCCGTCCTGGGCGCCGGCGCCGACGATCATGCTGTGGACGAAGGTGCCGCCGGTGTCCGCGATCACGCGCGCGGTGACAAAGGCCGCCTCGGGCGGCGGCGCCCATTTGAGCAGCGTTTTCAGGGATTCGTTTTCGCTTTCGAGGTGGCGGGCCGCGGATTCCCACTGGCGCAGCTTCTCGACCTCGGCGCGGAGCGTCGCGTTCTCTTCGTGGATGCGAGCGATCTCGCGGCCCTTGACGATGGCGTTTTCAATCGCGGCGGCCGGGCGCGAGAGCGCGTCGAGGAGGGGCGCGACCGCGTCCACGACGTGAACCCGGGCGCGGTCCATCAAGAGCGTATCCACCTTGCCGAGCATCATCAGGCCGAACGCCGCCGCGATCAGCCCGAGATACGCGAACCGGTGCAGCAGGCCGCGCATGGGCTGGGCAAATCGAGTGATGATTCTCGGCGTCTCCATCGCGTCGTCCGATCTCCTCTCGGCGTCAGCGCATCGTCAGGACATCGTCAGTACATCGTGTGCAGCACGTCCTTGAGCTTGCGCATGTCCTCGAGCGCGCGGCCCGTGCCCATCACCACGCACGACAGCGGATCGTCGGCGATCGAAACCGGCAGCCCGGTCGCGTGCCGCAGCACGTAATCCATGTTGCCGAGGAGCGCGCCGCCGCCCGTCAGCACGATGCCCTTGTCGACGATGTCGGCGGCGAGTTCGGGCGCGGTGTGCTCGAGCGCGACCTTGACCGCCTCGATGATCGCGCCGACCGGCTCGATCAGGCTTTCGGCGATCTGGCGCTCGCTGATGACGATTTCCTTCGGCACGCCATTCATCAGGTCGCGGCCCTTGATCTCCATGGTCGCGCCGTCGCCTTCCGCCGGCGGGCAAGCGGAGCCGATCTCCTCCTTGATCCGCGCCGCCGAGCTTTCGCCGATCAGCAGGTTATGATGGCGGCGGATATAGGCGATGACCGCCTCGTCCATCTTGTCGCCGCCGACGCGCACGCTCTTCGAATAGACGATGCCGCCGAGCGAAAGCACCGCGACCTCGGTGGTGCCGCCGCCGATGTCCACGACCATCGAGCCGGTCGGTTCGGTCACCGGCAGCCCCGCGCCGATCGCGGCGGCCATCGGCTCCTCGATCAGGAAGACCTTGCTCGCGCCGGCGCTCTCGGCCGACTCCTGGATCGCGCGGCGCTCGACCGCGGTCGAGCCCGACGGCACGCAGACGATCACCAGCGGCCGCGCGAAGCGGCTGCGGTTGTGGACCTTGCGGATGAAGTACTTGATCATCTCCTCGGCGACCTCGAAGTCGGCGATGACGCCGTCGCGCAAGGGCCTAATCGCGCGGATGTTGCCGGGCGTGCGCCCGAGCATCTGCTTCGCCGTCTCGCCCACCGCCAGCACATGGCGGCGGCCCTTGCTTTCCGAGATCGCCACCACCGAGGGCTCGTTGAGCACGATGCCGCGGCCCTTGACGTAGACCAGCGTGTTGACTGTGCCGAGATCGATGGCCATGTCGGCGGAGAGGAATCCGAACAGTTTCGACAGCATCGGACGTATTTTCCTTCGTTCTCTATTTTGCTCTTGTTGTTGGGTGGCGGCGGCCCAAGTCCTCAGGCGGACATGGCCGCGGGCGCGGATTTCTCCCGCTTCACCAAAAGCTTGTTGAGGGCGTTGATGTACGCCTTGACCGAGGCGACCATGGTGTCGGTGTCGGCGCCCTGGCCGTTGACGGAACGCCCCTGCTCTTCCAGGCGCACGGTGACCTCGGCCTGGGCGTCGGTGCCTTCGGTCACGGCATGGACCTGGTAGAGCAGCAGCTTGGCGCTGTGGGGGAACAGCTCCTTGATCGCCTTGAAGGCCGCGTCCACCGGGCCGTCGCCCACCGCCTTGCAGGCCTTGACCGTCCCGTCGATCTGAAGCTCGAGTTCGGCCTTGGGCGGCTGATGCTTGGTCCCGCACAGGATTTCGAGCGCGACCAGCCGGATGCGCTCGTTGGCGTGCGCGATCTCGTCGTCGACCAGGGCGACGATGTCCTCGTCGAAGATCTCTTTCTTCGCGTCGGCCAGGTCCTTGAAGCGCTTGAACGCCTCCGTGAGCGCATTGTCGCCGAGCGCGTAACCGAGTTCGGCCAACTTTTCGCGGAACGCGTGCCGGCCGGAGTGCTTGCCGAGCACGATCTTGGAGCGGATCAACCCGACCGATTCCGGGCTCATGATTTCGTAGGTGCCGGCGTGCTTGAGCATGCCGTCCTGGTGGATGCCGGATTCGTGGGCGAATGCGTTGGCGCCGACGATCGCCTTGTTCGGCTGGACGACGAAGCCGGTGATGGCCGAGACCAGCCGCGACGCCTTCATGATGTGTTCGGTCTTGACGTTGGTGACGAACGGCATCCGGTCGTG
>MIAC01000053.1:0-1137 GCA_001830475.1 Rhodospirillales bacterium RIFCSPLOWO2_12_FULL_67_15 | reverse complement strand
CTCGCCCAAGCCGTTGACGGTGCATTCGACCTGGCGCGCGCCGGCGCCGACGGCGGCGAGCGAGTTGGCGACCGCCAAGCCGAGGTCGTTGTGGCAATGGACCGAGATCACCGCCCGGTCGATGTTGGGCACGCGCGCGAACAGCATGCGGATCAGGGCGGCGAATTCGTCCGGCACCGCGTAGCCGACGGTGTCGGGAATGTTGATGGTGCCGGCCCCGGCCTTGATCGCGCTTTCGACGCAACGGCAGAGGAAGTCGTGCTCGGTGCGCGAGCCATCCTCGGGCGACCACTCGACGTCGTCGGTGAAGCGCCGCGCGTAGGCGACGCTTTCGATCACCTTTTCGTGCACCGCTTCCGGCTCCATCTGCAGCTTGTATTTCATGTGCAGCGGGCTGGTCGAGAGGAAGGTGTGAATGCGCCCGCGCTTGGCCGGCTTCAAGGCCTCGGCGGCGCGCTCGATGTCGCCCTTGGTCGCGCGCGCGAGCCCGCAGACGGTGGATGCGGTGACGATCCGGGCGATCTGGTTGACCGCCTCGAAGTCGCCTTGCGAAGCGATCGGAAAGCCCGCTTCGATCACGTCCACGCCCATGTCTTCGAGGACCTGGGCGATGCGGACCTTCTCGTCCAAGTTCATGGACGCGCCGGGCGATTGCTCGCCGTCGCGCAAGGTGGTGTCGAAAATGACGACTCGGTTCGGTTCGCGAGCGGGACTCATGTCCGGTGTTCCTTCAACGCATGATCTTCTTAGGGATGGGCTCGGGGCGCGAACCCCAAGGGCGGCGTTCTTTCTCCTCCGCGCGCTCGGCTTAAGCGCAAGCCGCCGGCTCGCGCCCCAAGCGCGTTAGAGGCCCCTAAGTCGAAGGAGCGTCCCCGGACCGAAGCCGGCCGAAGCGCACGCGCGCAATAATACGCCAAATTGCGTGGAATAAATCTTATGTGCGTTCGATCCGTTCATGACGAATTCCGGCCACCGCTCGATCTGGCCTCTGTCGGCGCCGAAGCCCGACGCCCAGATCGGCTTATGTGGGGATAAAGACAACCCCCCCTCGCCGTTGTCAACTCTGGTCAATTGCTCATTCTTCGGGGATGGGCTTAAAGCGGAGTAAACGGTTGTGTTCGCTATATGTTCCGGATC
>MIAC01000052.1:3162-3837 GCA_001830475.1 Rhodospirillales bacterium RIFCSPLOWO2_12_FULL_67_15 | reverse complement strand
GGAAAAAGTGCATGAAACTTCCGGCACAAACAAATTCATTATTTGGTACCAAAAGGAATCTTCCAACTACGGTCAAGCTCCTGCGCGGCCATTGCGATTTGCGTTGTATGTATATTTTATAATGGTGGCAGTTGTGTTTTTATTAGGCTTGGCGGAAGTAGATGTCCGCACGCCGCCTGACTTCTATAAGATTGGCTGGCGAAGTATTTTACTGGATCAATCTACGTGGGGAGATTTGTCGCGGGGACTGATTTTATCCGGTCAATATCTTGTCAATCCTTTCGGAATTTTCGGCGCACAGTCACTCGTTGTCGCAAAAACGGTGTGGATGAATATTGGGCTGACTGTTGGCGGCTTGATCTGCGACGTCCTGATTGCCACCAGTTTTCTAGCGATCCGCAAGCGGTTCAAGCTGCATTAATCCCCCCAGCAACTCCGGCGCGACGAGCCACAGGAGCCGCCAGCCTGCCTTCGCCGACCTTCCTTCGCCCGCCGAAGCGGGCTTCGCGAAGGCGGGAGCGAAGCCACTTCGGCTTCGCGCAGGCAGGCGGCCGCCCGGGCCGGGCTCCAGGCACGCGACCGCGCCCGAGCCGAACGCGGCGAATTCGAGCGACGTTTCCGCGCCGACGAGTTGGGCGAGCGCGCGCGCCATGAACGGCATGTGGCCCGCGACCA
>MIAC01000052.1:0-3017 GCA_001830475.1 Rhodospirillales bacterium RIFCSPLOWO2_12_FULL_67_15 | reverse complement strand
GCGCAATTTGCCGCTGTGAACGACGCGCGCGGGTTTGACGCCGCTTCGCGCCAGGAAAGACGCCATCCGTTCGACCTCGCCCCGGCCCTTGGCGCTCAAGGGGCGGCGCGGGTTTTCCTCCGCGCTGGTCGCGTCGCCGTGGCGGACGAGATAGAGCCGCATTAGCCGAGATGTTCCTTGAGGAACGCGGCGACGTCCATCCAGTACTCGTCGCGGACCTTCCAGAACCAATCGTGCGAGCCCGGATAATCGGTCCGGGAGCGGAACTTGGGGTTGGTCGTCTCGAGGTTGGGAATCAAGAATTTCCGGGTCGCCTCGAGGATCGAGCGATTGTCGTCCGTGCCGGTGGAGAGAAAAACAGGCGCGCCGATCTTGGCCACCTGGTCCTTCTTGGAGGCCATGCCAAGCCGGTAGACCGGCGAGAGCGAAATGGTGGCGGGCGAGAGCAAAACGACGGCTCGGTAGCCGGGCGTCTCGATCGCCGACCATAGCGAGACGTTGCCGCCTTCGGAAAAGCCCATGACGGCGATGCGCTCGGGGTCCACGTCCGGGCGCTTGGCCAAGTGGAGCCGCGCCGCGGCGACGGCGCGGATGCCGAAGGCGATGATCTCGCTCCACTGTTCCGGGGTGCCGGTCATCTTGCCTCGGCTGAACGACGCCTCGCTCGCCAGGATGGTGCGGATCGGCGCGATGGCGACGTAGTTCTCGCGCACCAGCGCGCGAACGAAATCGCCGACGTTCATGCCGCCGCGGTTGAGCGAGCCTTCGTAGCCGTCTTTCCGGACCCCGGTGCCGTGGTTGAAGATGACCGCCGGCCGGCGGCCCTCGCCCGCGGGCTTGGCGAGGATGGCGCGAACCGGCTCGTTACGGTCGGTGGCGAGTTGGAGTTCCTGGAGACCGATCTCGGCGCCGTTGGCCGGCAAGACGGCCGCGAGCAGGCACGGCGCGACGACGACGACCGATTTGACGATGCATCCGAGCACGATAAGGCCCCTTCGCCGAGAGGCCGAATGTATCATGCCGGAAGATTTAAAGAGAAGAGACGGGCCGTGGCGGACGAGATAAAGGCGCATTTAGATATCCACCAGGACGCCAACGAGCCGGGGCCGCGCTATCGCGGCGCGCGGTCAAGGAGGGAAAGCAGCGTCTCGGCGACGTAAATGCGGCGCTCGGCGACGGCCTTGGCGGCTTCGGTCGTGGCGTCGCTCAATGCTTCGCGCGCGCGGGCCAAGCGGGCCTCGGCCTCGGGCCGCCCGATCTCGGCGAGCGGCCTCGCCTCCACCGCCAGCACGGTGCAGCGCTCGGGGGAGATGTCGACGAGGCCGCCGGCGACGAAGAGCCGCTCGACCGCCCGGCCGCCCTCGAAGATGACGACGAGCCCGGGGCGCACCATGCCGATCAGCAGCGCGTGCCCGGGCAGCACGCCCATGTCGCCCTCGGTCCCCGGGACGACGACCATCTCCACCGGCTCGGACTTGACCAGCCGCTCCGGGGTGACGAGATCGAAACTGATCGTGTCGGGCATGGGACGGTTCCGTGTAGTCCTAAGCCGCCTCGGCGGCCATGCGCTTGGCTTTCTCCATCGCTTCCTCGATGGTGCCGACCATGTAGAAGGCGGACTCGGGGAGCGAATCGTAGTCGCCGGCGATGATGCCCTTGAAGCCCTTGATGGTGTCCTCGAGGCTGACGAGCTTGCCGGGGCTGCCGGTGAACACCTCGGCGACGTGGAAGGGCTGGCTCAGGAAACGCTGGATCTTGCGCGCGCGCGCGACCGTCAACTTGTCGTCCTACGAAAGCTCGTCCATGCCGAGGATGGCGATGATGTCCTGGAGCGATTTGTAGGTCTGCAGCACCCTCTGGACCTGGTTGGCGATCCGGTAGTGCTCCTCGCCGACGACGCGCGGATCGAGCATGCGCGAGGTCGAATCGAGCGGGTCGACCGCCGGATAGATGCCGAGCTCGGCGATCTGGCGGCTGAGCACCGTGGTCGCGTCGAGATGCGAGAACGAGGTCGCCGGCGCCGGGTCGGTGAGATCGTCGGCGGGGACGTAGATCGCCTGGACCGAGGTGATCGAGCCCTTGTTGGTCGAGGTGATGCGCTCCTGCAACGCGCCCATGTCGGTCGCCAACGTCGGCTGGTAGCCAACCGCCGAGGGAATGCGCCCGAGCAGCGCCGACACCTCGGACCCGGCCTGGGTGAAGCGGAAGATGTTGTCGATGAACAGGAGCACGTCCTGGCCTTCCTGGTCGCGGAAATATTCCGCCAGCGTCAGGGCGGAGAGGCCGACCCGGGCGCGCGCCCCGGGCGGTTCGTTCATCTGGCCGTAGACCAGCGCCGCCTTGGAGCCGGGGCCGTCGAGCTTGATGACGCCCGACTGGATCATTTCGTGATAGAGGTCGTTGCCTTCGCGGGTGCGCTCGCCGACGCCGGCGAAGACCGAAAAGCCGCCGTGGCCTTTGGCGATGTTGTTGATCAACTCCATGATGATCACGGTCTTGCCGACGCCGGCGCCGCCGAACAGGCCGATCTTGCCGCCCTTGGCGTAGGGGCAGATCAGATCGATGACCTTGATTCCGGTGGTGAGAATCTGCGCCTCGGTCGACTGATCGACGAAGGACGGCGCGGGCGCGTGGATCGGCATGGTCATCTTGGCGTTGACCGGGCCCCTTTCGTCCACCGGCTCGCCGATGACGTTGATGATGCGCCCGAGCGTCTCGGGGCCGACCGGAACGCGGATCGCGCCGCCGGTGTCCTTGGCCTCGACGCCGCGCTGCAAGCCGTCGGTCGAATCCATCGCCACGGTGCGCACCGCCCTTTCGCCGAGGTGCTGCGCGACCTCGAGCACCAGAAGTTTGCCGCCGTTCATCACGTGCAGCGCGTTCAGGATCTCGGGCAGCTCGCCCTCGAAGCGAACGTCCACGACCGCGCCCATGACCTGGGTGACATTGCCGATGTTGTTCTTCGCCATCGTTTGCTCCGTGCCGTTAAAGCATGTTTAGTTCAGTCGAAACCGTCA
>MIAC01000051.1:7913-8610 GCA_001830475.1 Rhodospirillales bacterium RIFCSPLOWO2_12_FULL_67_15 | reverse complement strand
TGACGGGCCCCGGGCACGACCACATGGTCGTGTTCCAGGAAACAGCCTTGATGCCGTGGTTGACGGTTCGCCAGAACGTGAGTTTCGGCCCCAAGCTGCGCGGCGAGATGGACCGCGCGGCGCTCCGAAGCGAGGCCGACCGCTTGATCGACAAAGTCGGCCTCAGGGAGTTCAAGGACAAATACCCGCTTCAGCTTTCCGGCGGGATGCAACGCCGCGCCGAGTTGGCCCGCGCCATGATCAACCAGCCGAAGCTGTTGATCATGGACGAGCCGTTCCGTGGGTTGGACGCCATGTCGCGCGAGTTGATGCAGGAGTTTTTCCTCAAGCTGTTCGAGGAGAACCGCCGCACCAATTTGTTCGTGACCTCCGAGATCGACGAGGCGATCTTCCTCGCCGACCGGCTGGTGGTCCTCTCCAACCGTCCGGCCACCGTTCGCACCGTGATCGAGGTCGCGCTGCCCAGGCCGCGCACCTACGCCATGCTGGGCAGCGAAAAGGCCTTCGAGTACAAGCGCGAGGCCCTCGACATCCTCCACCAGGAAGCGATGAAAAGCTTCAAGATGGGCAGCGGCCAGAGCGACTTCCTCGCGGCCTACGCCAAGCGGGTTCAGTAGTTCGCGTTCGGAATGCCGGCAGAATGGTGGAAGTTCTCGCTCTGATCGCAGGACGCCCCATCGTGATCGCGCTCGCCGTC
>MIAC01000051.1:7452-7541 GCA_001830475.1 Rhodospirillales bacterium RIFCSPLOWO2_12_FULL_67_15 | reverse complement strand
AACGGGCCGATGAAGTGCTGAAAGTGATTGGGAATAATGGTGGCGAGGTCGCCTTGCATGACATGGAAGACGAGATTGAGGATCGATTC
>MIAC01000051.1:1801-7241 GCA_001830475.1 Rhodospirillales bacterium RIFCSPLOWO2_12_FULL_67_15 | reverse complement strand
GGCTGCTCGCCGAGATAGGTGACGCCGATGTCGAAATGGGAATTGGTCAGGCCGTCGATCATCTTATCGAGGCCGACGAAAACGGTCTCGATCTGCACCCCGGGATAGCGGACGAAGAACAGGCGGTCGATCATCGGCAGGACCGGCGAGCTCATCGGCATCGCGCCGATGCGGATGCGCCCTTCGAGATTGCGGTGCATCAACGCCAGCTCCATCAGCAGCGCGTCGCGGTCGGCGAGAATGCGCTTGGCCCATTCGAGCACGCGCTTGCCTTCCTCGGTCATTCCGCTGAAGCGCTGATGGCGGAGCACGATCGGGATGCCGAGCTCCTGCTCGAGTTGTTTGATCGCGCTCGATAGGCTAGGCTGCGAGACGTTGCAGCGCGCCGCGGCGCGCCCGAAATTCTTCTCCTCGGCGAGCGTGGTCAGATACTGGAATTGCCGCAGGAACATGACGATTCAACCCGGCGCGCGGGCCTCCCTGTTACCCCATTACGTATGCGTTCGCCGCGCGCCTCATCCTTCGACCGGCTCAGGATGAGGCCCTCGTGCTGAGCTTGTCGAAGCATGAGGGCCGGAACGACGGTTCCACCTTCAGCGCAAGCGGGCACTAGCGCATGGCCACGGCGCTCGGCGTTCTCGGCCTCGCGCTTGCCGTCCTCTGCGTCGGCGTTCTGATCGGCGCGACCGGCATCGGCGGCGTGCTGCTGGTGCCGATCCTCGCCTATCTCGGAAACGTTCCGGTCCACCTCGCCATCGCCAGCTGCAATTTCAGCTATCTGTTCACCGGCCTGGTCGGCGCCGCCCTCTACGCCCGCAAAGGCTCGATTTCCTGGGGCATGTGCCTGTGGCTGAGCGTGGGCGCCATGCCCGGCGCTTATTTCGGGGCGTTCGCGCTCGCGCAACTGCCCGCCTTCGCGCTCGAGGCGATCATCGCCCTTCTGATCGTGTTTTCCGGGATCAACGCCATCGTCCGCGCCCGGGGTCGCGCGGCCCCGCGCGCGACGCTCGCGCCCGCCTTCCTGGTCGGGATCGGGGCCGTGGTCGGGGCCGGTTCGGCGGTCTCCGGAACCGGCGGGCCGCTCGTGCTCGTTCCCATCCTCGTCTGGCTCGAGCTGCCCGTGCTCGTCGTGATCGGCTTGGGCCAGATCATCATGGTCCCGATCGCCCTGCTCGCCACCGCGGGCAACCTGATCCACGGGCGGATCGACTTTGTTCTCGGCGGGATTCTCGCCGCGATCATGACGATCGGCGCGATCGGCGGCGCCGAGATCAGCCACCGCCTGCCGGCCGATCTCCTGAAACGCGCGGTGGCGGTCATCCTGATCGGCGTCGGCGCGCTGATCCTGGCCCGGCTCGGCTTTGGCGCCTGAAAACGGAAGACGCGGATGACGCTCGACATCGCCCGGCTGGTGCGCGACTTCGGCGACCCCGAGGCCGAAGCGCGCGCCGCGCGCACCCAGGCCGCCGTATTCGACTTTTCGTTCCTCGCGCGCGGGCGAATAACCGGCAAGGCCGCGCCCGCGGCCCTGGAGCGTTTCCAGCCCCGCCCCGTCGCCGACATGGCGGAAGGGACGATTCGGTATGCGCTCCGCCTCGGCCCGGACGGAGCGGTCGAGGCCGATCTCACGATCTGGCGCCTGGATGCGGAAATTTTCGAGGTGATGAGCGGCCGGCGCGAGGATATCGCGGCGCTCGGCGCGCGCGCCGGGGCCGATGCCGCGGTTCTGGACTTGAGCGATGCGAGCGCGATCTTCGCCGTCCAGGGGCCGCGCGCGCTCGCCGCCCTCGCGGAGATTGGCGCGCGGGAACGGCTGGCGGCGATCCCCTACTTCGGCCACGCCCAGATCCCACTTGCGGGCGTTCCCTGCCTGGTCGGCCGTCTCGGCTACACCGGCGAGCGGGGGTTCGAGATCGTCGCGGACAAAGCCTATGCCGCCCGGCTCAACGCCGCGCTTTGCGCCCGTGCCCGGCCGGCGGGCTTCGCCGCCGCCGACATTCTCCGCATCGAGGCGGGGTTCATTCTGTTCGTCAACGAATGCCGGCTTGGCGCGGGCGCGGACGCGCTCGGGCTCGCGCGCTTCGCGCCTGTTGCGAATTTGCGCGCGCAAAGCGCGCGACGCGCGGGCGGAAATTCTCTGCTCCGCCTGGTCGCCTTCACCGCAGGCGAAGCCCGGGTCCGCTCCCCGTGGCAGCCCGGGGCGGATCTCGGCCCGCCCGCCCGGCCGGGCGAGATCGCGATCACCTCGGCCTGCGCAAGCGTCGCTCTCGGGCAAACGATCGGACTCGGCTTTGTCCTGGCCGAGGACGCCGCCCCCGGCACGCCGGTCCGGGATCGGTCGGGCCGTTTCGGCCTCATCCGTGTCGCGCGGAAACCGCTCTACGACCCCGCCCAAAAACGCCCCCGCGGTCCGTGGCTCGACCATGACCCTCCCCGCCCCTAAGTCGCCCTTAAGTCATATTAGCGATTGATTGTGCACGTCTATCAAAATAGCCGTAACTGGTGTTTTTCTTATCAGCTCATAAGTGATACCACTTTGACAAGCATTCTCACAGGAACGTAGAAATCCCATAAAAATCAAGCTAATCCGAACCTTTCGGGGGGCGTCGCCATCTGTTCGAGTGATAAGCAAGTACGTTCATTCCCCGTGGACGATAGTTGGCTTTTAAAACTTTGCCGGCGGACATACGGTCCCGTTGGCACCGGCTCAACTTCAACGACTTAAAGGGAGGAAGAACCATGGCAAGTCCCGGCGGGCCTGAGCCCAAGAAGCGCAAGAAAATCACGATCACCGAACTCAAGCGCAAGATGCGCGAAGGCGAGCAGATCGTTCAGCTCGCCGTCTACGACTATCGCAACGCGGTGGTCGCCGACCGGCTCGGCATCGATATCCTGTGCGTCTCCGACACCGGCGGGATGGTCCTGTTCGGCCACAAGAGCACGGTCTCCGTCACCTTCGACGAGGTGATGATGATGGCGAAGGCGATCGACCGCGGTTCGCAATACGGGTTGCGCATGGTCGACATGCCGTATTGGAGCTTCCATATTTCACCCGAGCAGGCGGTCGAGAACGCCGGGCGCTTCGTCGCCGAAGCCAATGCCGAAGTCATGAAATGCGAAGGAAACCGCCATCACGCCAAGAACATCGAGGCGATCGTCAAGGCCGGCATCCCGGTGCAGGGCCACATCGGCATCACGCCGATGCGCATGCCCCAGCTCGGCGGCTTCGTCGCCCAGGGGAAAACCTCGGACCGCGCCAAGGAGCTGATCGACGACGCCCACGCGATGGTGGCCGCCGGATGCTTCTCGATCATGTGCGAAGTGACGAGCGAGGAGGTCTGCCAGTATCTGACCGAGACCCTGCCCGTTCCGGTCATCAGCCTCGGCGCCGGCAACAAGGCCCACGGGGTCCACATCATCGGCTCGGACCTGTTCCATCTCTACGAGGAACACGTGCCGCGCCATTCCAAGATCTACACCGACCTCATCCCGATCATCGAGGACGTCTACAATCGCTACATGGCGGACGTGCGCAACCACGACTATCCGGGACCCGAACACACCGTCTACATGAAGGACGAGGAACGGGAGAAGTTCAAGAAACTGACGGGATGGCAGCCGAAAACCCCGCTCGGGCCCGGCAAGCCGGCCGCGTTCAAAAAATAACTTCGTCCGAACATCGACGGGCCGGCGCCCCCTTGGGGCGCCGGCTTCGATTGCGGGTTTTTTAAAATTCGGCGGCGAACCAAGCGAAGCAACGAAAGGACAGCGTCATGGCGGCCAGCAAGAAAACCCAGAAGCCGGGGAAAGTGAAAAGCGACATCGAGATCGCCCGCGCGGCGACGATGAAACCGATCGTCGAAATCGGGCGCAAGCTCGGGATCGCGGACAAGCATCTGGCCGCCTACGGGCCGTACAAGGCGAAGATTTCCTTCAACTTCCTCGACGGGCTCAAGAGCCGCCGTGACGGCCATCTGATCCTGGTGACCGCGATCACGCCGACCCCGGCCGGCGAAGGCAAGACGACGACGACGGTCGGCCTCGGCGACGGCCTCAACCGCATTGGCAAGAAGGCGATTCTCTGCCTCCGCGAGCCCTCGCTCGGGCCCTGCTTCGGGGTCAAGGGCGGCGCGGCGGGCGGCGGCTACGCCCAGGTGGTGCCGATGGAGGACATCAACCTGCATTTCACCGGCGACTTTCACGCCATCACCACCGCCCACAACCTGCTCTCGGCCCTGATCGACAACCACATCTACTGGGGCAACGAGCTCGGCTTCGACACCCGGCGCGTCGCTTGGCGCCGGGTCATGGACATGAACGACCGGGCGCTGCGCCAGATCATCAATTCGCTCGGCGGCGTGGCCAACGGATTCCCGCGCGAGGACGGCTTCGACATCACCGTCGCCTCCGAGGTGATGGCGATTTTCTGTCTCGCGCGCGATCTCAAGGACCTCGAGGAGCGATTGGGGCGGATTGTGATCGGCTACAACCGCGAGCGCAAACCGATCCGCGCCGCCGACCTCAAGGCGCAAGGCCCGATGACCGTGCTGCTCAAGGACGCCCTGATGCCGAACCTGGTGCAGACGCTGGAGCATAGCCCCGCCTTCATCCACGGCGGCCCGTTCGCCAACATCGCGCACGGCTGCAATTCGGTGATCGCGACAACCACGGCGCTCAAGCTCGCCGACTATGTCGTGACCGAAGCCGGCTTCGGCGCCGACCTGGGCGCGGAAAAGTTCTTCGACATCAAGTGCCGGATGGCGGGGCTGAAGCCGTCCGCCGCGGTGATCGTGGCGACCGTGCGCGCCCTCAAGATGCACGGCGGCGTGGCCAAGGACGACCTCGGCAAGGAGAACGTCAAGGCGGTCACGGCGGGGTGCGCCAATCTCGCCCGGCACATTCGCAACGTGAAGATGTTCGGGGTGCCGCCGGTGGTGGCGATCAACCGCTTCATCGCCGACACCAACGCCGAGATCGCGGCGATCCGGAAGACGGCCGAGGAGTTGGGCACGACCGCGATCGAGTGCAACCATTGGGCCGAGGGCAGCTCGGGGATCGTCGAGCTTGCCCACCACATCGTCAAGCTGACGGCGAGCGGTTCCAGGTTCTCGACGCTCTACGACGATTCGCTGCCCCTGTGGGAGAAGGTGAAGACGATCGCGACCAAGCTCTACGGCGCTTCCGAAATCGTCGCCGACACGCGCGTCCGCCAGCAGTTCAAGGATCTCGAGGCGGCGGGCTACGGGAAGCTTCCGGTGTGCATGGCCAAGACCCAGTACAGTTTCTCGACCGATCCCAGCCTCAAGGGCGCGCCGTCGAACCACGTGGTGCCGATCCGCGACGTCCGGCTTTCCGCCGGGGCCGGGTTCGTGGTCGTGATTACCGGCGAAATCATGACCATGCCGGGCCTGCCGCGCGTGCCGGCCGCCAACAGCATCCG
>MIAC01000051.1:0-1728 GCA_001830475.1 Rhodospirillales bacterium RIFCSPLOWO2_12_FULL_67_15 | reverse complement strand
CCGCATCGTTGCCCCGGCGGGAGGAGCGCTTTCATGAACCGTGATCCGGCGCCCGAGGGCGAGCCGTTCGGCGTCTTCGATTACATCGTCATCGGCACCGGCACGGCGGGCTGTCTGCTCGCCAATCGCCTCTCCGCCGATCCCGCGTTCCGGGTCCTGCTGCTGGAAGCCGGCGGCGAGGACAATTACCTCTGGATCAAGATTCCGATCGGCTACCTCAAGACCATGAACAACCCGCGCACCGACTGGTGCCTGAAGACCGAGAGCGAGCCCGGTCTCAACGGGCGCGCCCTGAATTACCCGCGCGGGCGAGTGCTGGGGGGCTGCTCCGCCATCAACGGCATGATCTACATGCGCGGTCAGGCGCGCGACTACGACCAGTGGCGCCAGATGGGCAACGCCGGCTGGGGCTGGGACGACGTGCTGCCTTACTTCAAGAAGCACGAGGACTTCGCCCCCGGCGCCGACGAGATGCACAACGCCGGCGGCGAGTGGCGGGTCGAGGACTTGCGGCTGCGCTGGGAGATCCTGGAGGCGTTCCGCGACGCCTGCGCCGAAGCCGGGATTCCCAAGATCGCCGACTTCAACCGCGGCAACAACGAGGGCTCCAGCTATTTCCAGGTCAACCAGAAGGGCGGCTGGCGCTGGACCGCGGCGCACGGGTTTCTGCATCCGGTCCGGAGCCGGGCCAATCTCGCGGTGCTGACCCACGCCGAGGTCAAGACCCTCGCCTTCGACGGGCGCCGCGCGACCGGCGTCGTTTTCAAGCACGGCGACACCGTCCGTCACGCGCTCGCGACCGGCGAGATCGTTCTCGCGAGCGGGGCGATCGGCTCGCCCAAGCTTCTCCAGTTGGCCGGGATCGGCCCGGGCGATCTTCTCCGCGGGCTCGGCATCGGGGTCCGCCACGAGCTGCCGGGGGTCGGCGAGAACCTGCAGGATCACCTCCAGATCCGCTGCGCCTACAAGGTCAGCAATACGCGCACGCTGAACGAGCTCACCCACAGTTTCTGGGCCAAGCTCGGCATGGGCCTCGAATACATTCTTTTCCGGCGCGGGCCTTTGACCATGGCGCCCTCGCAGCTCGGCGTGTTCGCGAAAAGCGATTCCGGCCGCGAGACGCCCAATCTCGAATACCACGTCCAGCCGCTGACGCTGGACAAGTTCGGCGAGCCCCTGCATCCCTTTCCGGCTTTCACCGCCTCGGTCAGCAACCTCAGGCCGACCAGCCGCGGTCACGTCCGGATCAAGTCCAACGACCCCAAGGACGCGCCCGCCATCCGCCCGAATTACCTCTCGACGCCTGAGGATCGGCGCGTCGCCGCCGACGCGATCCGGCTCACCCGGCGCATCGTCGCGGCCAAGGCGCTCGCCCGCTTTGCGCCTCAGGAATTCCGCCCCGGCCCGCAGGTGGACGGCGACGAGGAGCTTGCCCGCGCCGCCGGCGACATCGGCACCACCATTTTCCATCCGGTCAGCACCTGCAAGATGGGTCCCGATCCGATGGCGGTGGTGGACGAGCGCCTGCGCGTCCGCGGCATCGCGTCCTTGCGCGTGATCGACGCTTCGGTCATGCCGACCATCACCTCGGGCAACACCAACTCGCCGACCCTGATGATCGCCGAGAAAGGCGCCGCAATGATCCTGCAGGACCGGCGTTAAACCGAACCGCCCCCAAGGAGGCTTTCATCCCATGACGCCCGCAAATAAAGTCGCTCTCGTCACCGG
>MIAC01000050.1 GCA_001830475.1 Rhodospirillales bacterium RIFCSPLOWO2_12_FULL_67_15 | reverse complement strand
TCGCGCCCGAGTCGGTCGCGAACCTGAAGGTGAAGGCCGACGGCCTGAACAGCGACCTGCACGCCTCCGCCGAGTACCGGGCGCACCTCATCACCGTGATGGCCAAGCGCGCGGTCGCGGCGGCGCTCAAATAGCGCGGCGGCGAAAAGCGCTCCGTGAACGGCCCGCTTCGACGGGCCTTTTTCTTTTAGAATCGCCGCATGCTGCCGGCTTCCATCGACGACACCCAGAAGCTGCTCGCCTCGGCCGACTACGTCGCCGACCGCAGCCTCGCCACCGCGCTCTACCTGTCGCTCGCCATGCAGCGGCCGCTGTTCCTCGAAGGCGAGGCCGGCACCGGCAAGACCGAGATCGCCAAGGTGGTCGCGCAGTCGCTCGGCAGGGAACTGATCCGCCTGCAATGCTACGAGGGCCTGGACATCGCGCAGGCGGCCTACGAATGGAATTACCCGCGGCAGATGATCGAGATCCGGCTGGCCGAGGCCGCGGGCGAGACCTCCAAGGACAAGATGTCGCACGACATCTTCGAGGCGCGCTTTCTCATCAAGCGGCCGCTGGCGCTGGCGCTGGAGGGCAAGAAGGGCGCGGCGCCGGTGCTGCTCATCGACGAGCTGGACCGCACCGACGAGCCGTTCGAGGCCTACCTGCTGGAAGTGCTCTCCGACTGGCAGATCACGGTGCCGGAGATCGGCACGCTGCGCGCCGAGGAGCCGCCGATCGTGGTCATCACCTCCAACCGCACGCGCGAGATCCACGACGCGGTGAAGCGCCGCTGCTTCTACCACTGGGTGGACTACCCGGACGCGCGGCGCGAGCTGGAGATCCTGAAGCGCAAAGCGCCCAAGGACGCGGCGGCGTTGTCGCGCGAGGTGGTGGCGTTCGTGCAGCGCCTGCGCGGCGTGGATCTGTTCAAGCTTCCCGGCGTCGCGGAAACCATCGATTGGGCCAACTGCCTGGTGGCGCTCGATCGCATCGCGCTCGATCCCGAGACCGTGAACAACACGCTCGGCGTGCTCCTCAAGTACCAGGACGACATCGAAAAGATCGCCGGCGACGAGGCCGCGCGCCTGGTCGGCGAGGCAAAGAGCGCCGCGGCCACCGCCTAGGATGCTGCCGCAGCTCGAGCCGGCGGCGGGGCGCGGCAAGCTGTCGGAAAACGTGATGCACTTTGCGCGGCTGCTGCGCGCCGCGGGGCTGCGCGTCGGCCCGGATCGCGTCATCGACACGGTGCGCGCGCTGGGAATCGCGGGCGCCGAGCGGCGCGAGGACTGGTACTGGACCATGTCCTCGGTGCTGCTATCGCGCGAGGAGCAGCGGCCGATCTTCGACCAGGCCTTTCGCCTGTTCTGGCGCGACCCCAAGCTCACCGAGAAGATGATGCAGATGCTGCTGCCGAAGACCGAAGGGCGCACGCCAAAGCCCGAGGAGCAGCAGAGCCAGCGCCTCACCCACGCCCTGTTCGGGCAGAAAAAGCCCGACGAGGAGCGCGCGGAGCGGCAAGTGGAGCTCGACGCGCGGCTCACTTTTTCCTCGCGCGAATTGCTGCAGCGCATGGACTTCGACACCATGTCCGCGGCCGAGCTCGCCGAAGCGAAAAAGATGATGCGCGAGCTGCGGCTGCCGCTGCCCATGGTGCGAACGCGGCGCCTCGCGCCGCACCGGCGCGGCGCGCGCGTGCACCTGCGCGCCACGCTGCGCGAAAGCCTGCGCGAAGGCGGCGACATGATCCCGCTGGTGCGCGCCAGGGCGCTCAAGGTGCACCCGCCGCTGGTGGTGCTGTGCGACATCTCGGGCTCGATGAACCCCTACGCGCGCATGTTCCTGCACTTCCTGCACGCCATCACCAACGACCGCGACCGCGTGCACACTTTCGTCTTCGGCACCCGCCTCACCAACGTCACGCGGCAGCTGCGGCACCGCGACGTCGACGTCGCCATGGCGCGCGTCGCCGACGCCATCAAGGACTGGTCGGGCGGCACGCGCATCGGCGTGTGCCTGCGCGAGTTCAACTGGCGCTGGGCGCGCCGCGTCCTGGGACAGAACGCCTGCGTGCTGCTGGTCTCGGACGGGCTGGACCGCGAGGCCGGCGAGGGGCTGGCGGAGGAGATGGAGCGCCTCGCCAAGGCGAGCCGCTACCTGGTGTGGCTCAACCCGCTGCTGCGCTACGAGCGCTTCGAGGCGAAGCCCGCGGGCGTGCGCGCGATGCTGCCGCACGTGGACTTGTTCCTGCCGGTGCATAATCTGAAAAGCCTGGTCGAACTGGCGCATACGCTGAGCCGGCCGCTGGCGCGACCCATGGGGGCAAGCGCATGGAAATGAGCGGCGAAGAGCGCATCGCGGCCACGCAGGATCAGACCTGGACGGCGCTCAACGACCCCGAGATCCTCAAGGCCTGCGTGCCGGGCTGCGAGTCGATC
>MIAC01000049.1 GCA_001830475.1 Rhodospirillales bacterium RIFCSPLOWO2_12_FULL_67_15 | reverse complement strand
CGCCGCCGAGCCCGAGCATGGAATAGACTTCCTTGGTCATCGGAACCATGCGCATCACGTGGTCGCGGCCGAAGAACAAACCGGCGCCGGCGCCGAGCAGCAACACGACGACGACAACGCCGGCGATCAATCCGACCCAGCTCGTGCGGCGGCCCTCGGCCTCGTCCATCGCCGGCGCCAGCGCGCCGGGGATCGGCTCCGGTTCGGGCAGTTCCTCGATCGTCGTCGCCGCCTCTTCCTCCTTGCCCGAGGGTTCCTCGGCGGCGATCGACCCGAAGGCTTCGGGTTCCGGCTGGGCGAAGACCCGGTCGAGTTGTTCCTGGCTCAAAGGCGGCTCCGCGTCCCTGGCCGCGCCCGCCGGCGGAGGTTCGGCGGGCATCGCCTGGGGAGCGGGCGCACGCGCGGGGCCGAACATGGTATCGAGCTCGGCTTGGACGAGCGGTTTGTCTTCTTTGGGAACTGCCGGCGCCGGCGCCATGGGTTCGGCCACCGGCGCGGGCATCGGCGGGGGCGGCGGCGCGGGCATCGGCGGGGGCGGCGGTGCGAACATCGGCGCGGCCACGGGCGCGGGCCGCGGCGCCGGCGGGGGCTGGGCGCGCGCCATGCGCTGGCGCAAGCCGCTGCGCAGGCTGGGCGCGCGTTCGGGAACGGGTCCTTGATGCCAAGCGTGATCGCAGTTGTGGCAGCGAACGGACTTGCCCGATCCGAGCTGGGCGGGCGCAACGGAATAATGGGTGCCGCAGGTCGGGCAGGTGATGATCATGCGCCTCGCGATGCGCCTTGGGGGGCCGGCGAAAACTCCCGCGTTTATATGATTTTGCCGACGCCAAGGCAACCGGCGGCCGCGCGAATCGGCCCCCGCCCGGCGGCTGGACTGAGCCAAAGCCCCATGCCATTGTCGGGCGGGATGAAGGCCGAACGCCACGAATCATGCTCGGGAGCGCGGGCGTCGTGAAGAAGGCGGCCGACGATAACATCGTTCGATTCGAGAGCGTGGGGCTCCGTTACGGATTCGGGCCCGAAGTCCTGCAAGACGTGACTTTCGCGCTGGCCGAACGTTCGTTCCATTTTCTGACCGGGGAAAGCGGCGCGGGCAAATCCTCGCTGCTCAAGCTCCTCTATCTGGCGCTGAAGCCGACCCGGGGGGTGGTCACCCTGTTCGGGCGCGACGTGACCTCGATCCCGCGGGCGGCGTTGCCGGCGCTGCGCCGCCAGGTCGGAGTCGTGTTCCAGGAATTTCGGCTGCTTGCGCACCTCTCGACCTTCGACAACGTCGCCCTGCCGCTCCGAATCGGAGGGGTACGCGAATCGGAAGTGAGCCGCAATGTCGCCGAGCTGCTCGCTTGGGTCGGCCTCAAGGACCAGATGAAAGCGCGGCCCTCGACGCTTTCGGGCGGGCAGCAGCAGCGCGTCTCGATCGCGCGTGCGGTCATCGGCCGGCCCAAGCTTCTGCTCGCCGACGAACCGACCGGCAACGTCGACGACCGCATGGCCTTGCGCCTGATGCATCTGTTCGAGGAACTGAACCGGCTCGGCACCACGGTGGTGATCGCGACCCACAACGTTTCGCTGGTCGAACGGCTCGGTCATGGCCGGCTCCATCTCGATGGCGGCCGTTTGAGCTTGGGCGCGCCCGCGAGCCCTCCCCGCGAAAGCGGGGATCGGGGCGCAATAATCGATGCGCGCGGGGAGCAGCCCGCACCCCCCGCCGCCCAGGCCACCGCGCGGGAATGGATTCTCAAGGGAGTGCCGTAACCGCCGTGTTCGCAACCCGCACCGATCTGTCCCTCGAACGCGACGCCCAGGACCGCTTTTTGCCGTGGCTGGTGGCGTTCATGGTCTTTCTCGCCGTGCTCGCCTTCGCGCTCGCGGCCACCGTGCACCAAGTCGCCGGGCGCTGGGACAAGGGCGCGCGCGGCACGCTCACGGTCCAGGTGCCGGTTTCGGAATCCGACGACGGCGCGGCGCTCGCCGCCGTGCTCGCGCTCTTGCGCGCGACCCCCGGCATCGCGTCGGCCGAGCCGCTCGCCGACGAGCAGCTCGCCCTCTTGATCGAGCCCTGGATCGGCCGGGTCGCCGCCGGCGATATTCCGATGCCCCGCCTG
>MIAC01000048.1:150-8600 GCA_001830475.1 Rhodospirillales bacterium RIFCSPLOWO2_12_FULL_67_15 | reverse complement strand
CATCCACGGCGGCGGCGCCGATTTGATCTTTCCCCACCACGAGAACGAGATCGCGCAAAGCACCGCCGCCAACGGCCCCGGCACCTTCGCGCGCATCTGGATGCACAACGGCTATCTGATGGTGGAAGGGGAGAAGATGTCGAAAAGCCTCGGCAACATCCTCGCCGTCCACGATCTCCTCGAGGAGTTTCCGGGCGAGGCGCTCCGGCTCGCGCTGCTCGCGACCCACTACCGCCAGCCGCTCGACTTCACCCGCGCCGGCGTCGCGCAGGCGAAGCGGACCCTCGATCGGTTTTATCGGGCGTTACAAGAACTGAAAGCGATTGAAGAACGACATCCTGAGTTTGCCGCCAGAGCTGCTGCTGACCCCGGGTTGGTTGCCAAAGACTTTTTTGATGCGCTGAGTGACGATTTAAATACGCCGTTGGCACTATCCATACTGCATATCATGGTCGACAATGTGTTCCGTGGTTTGGGCGGCGATTACCGTGGCCTAATACTGAATGGTTCTGAAATTCGGCAGTGCGCACAGTTGCTTGGGGTATTGCAGCAAAATCCGGAAAGTTGGTTCAAATGGCGTCCGGACGGCGTCTCCTTGGATTTGACAGATGCCGACATCGAGTCGCTGATCGAACAGCGCGCGGCGGCGCGCAAAGCCCGCGACTTCGCCCACGCCGATGCGATTCGCAAGGAACTTCTGGAACAAGGCGTGGTCCTGGAAGACGGGCCCCGGGGCACCGCCTGGCGGCGGGCGTAGCCGGAGTTGTCATTTCAGCCGGTCGTAGTCGGCATGCGAGCCGATCCAAAACCACGTCATGGTATCGCCGTCCCTCACGCCGACGGCCCGCCAGTGGATGCCGACGCGGACGGAATAGGCGCCGTGGCTTTCACTCACGCACTTGAAGTGCAGGCTCGGGTGCCGTGGGTTGGCGCGCCACAGAGCAAAGGCGCGAACAGCTTGCCGCCGCGCGTCGCCGGGCAGCGCGTCGAAATACCGCCAAATGCTCTTGGTGGTTCGCGAAATCACCCGGCGGGGCGGTTGGACGGATCGTGGGGCAGAACGTCGCCGCGTGCCGCTTCCTCGCGCGCCCGTCGCACCAACTCCCCAAGCTTGTCCTGCGACTTGGCGAATCGTTCGTCCCAGCCTCGTTCAGCCTCCACATCCTTCAGGATGCGGCGGGCGATGGCTTCCTGTTGCTCTTCAGGCAGCTTCGCCACTTCGGCGAAGGCGCGTTCCAGCATCTTATTCATGGGCGGACCCTAACACATACCCGGCCCGATGAACATGGTTGCCCCGGTCGCCCGCCGCAACCCCGCTCAGTGGCCGAGCATGGCGTCGATCTCGCCTTGGGCCATGGTTTTCTCGCTGCCGTGGATGATGCCGCCGGCGACGTCCATCAGGCGCTGGATGATCCGCGACAGCGATTTGGCGTTGGCGCGAAGCAACTCGGGTTCGCCGCGGCCGACGTCCGCCTCCAGCCGCTGGATGCTGGTCACGATGAGCCGGTTGATCTGATCCACGGTCGTGTCGAAAGGTTCGCGGTAGCGCCTCGGCACATGATCGTACGCCTCGATCGCGAGCTCCCGGTCGGCGATGGTGCTGGTGCGGAAGTGGTCCGGGTACGATTTCGGCTGCCACGCCTTCACCTCCTCGAGCATCTCCGGCATGTCGGGAAGCATCTCGAGCAGCATGACCACCTCGTTGAAGTGGTTGAGATAGTCGGTCGCGAGCAGGGTCTGCTCGTTGACGTTGCTGCCGTGCGCGCGGCTCCGCAGCGCCAGGAGCGCGGGGCTGTCCGGCTCGGGGCGGCCGCCGGCGGGATCGGATACGGGGGTCTGCGCCGGGGGCATGGCGGAGGGAATCTCCCAGGGGTTCTGGACGCGCTTCGGCAAAGAATATCCGGCGCGGCGCAAGGCGCAAGGCGGGGAACGAAAACTAACGCGCTTGAGCGAAAGGGGCAAATTCGGCATTCTCCCGCTTTCCCGCGGAATGTTTCGGGATTCCGGATGAGCGACCGACGCGTCTATATATACGATTCCACCCTGCGCGACGGCGCGCAGACCCAAGGGGTCGATTTTACCCCCGCCGACAAGGGGGCGATCGCGCGCGAACTCGACGCGCTCGGCGTCGATTATGTCGAGGGCGGCTGGCCCGGCGCCAATCCGACCGACGACGCCTTTTTCCGAGCGCCGCCCAAGCTCAAGCACTCCACGCTGACCGCCTTCGGCATGACGCGCCGGACCGGGCGCTCGGCGGCCAACGACCCCGGCCTCGCGGCGCTGCTCGCGGCCGAGACGCGCGCCGTTTGCCTGGTCGGCAAGACGTGGGACTTCCACGTCGACGTCGCGCTCGGCATCGGCCACGACGAGAACATCGCCATGATCCAAGACAGCGTCGCGCGCGTCGTCGGCGAAGGGCGCGAGGCGATCTTCGACGCCGAGCATTTCTTCGACGGCTATCGCGAAAACAAAACGTATGCGTTGAATTGCGCGCGCGCCGCGTTCGCGGCCGGCGCGCGCTGGGTGGTGTTGTGCGACACCAACGGCGGCACGCTCCCCGACGAGATCGAGCGGGTGGTCGGCGTGGTCGCCCGCGACATTCCCGGCGCGAACCTCGGCATCCATTGCCACGACGATACCGGCAACGCCATCGCCAACAGCCTCGCCGCCGTGCGCGCCGGCGCGCGCCAGGTGCAGGGTTCGCTCAACGGCCTGGGCGAACGCTGCGGCAACGCCAATCTGACCTCGATCATCCCGACCCTGATGCTGAAGATGGATTTCGCGACCGGGGTGACGATGGAAACGCTCGGCCGCCTCACCCACGTCTCGCGCGTGCTCGACGAACGCCTCAACCGCGCGCCTGCCCGCGGCGCGCCGTATGTCGGCGAATCGGCGTTCGCCCACAAGGGCGGCCTCCACGTTTCGGCGGTGGAGAAGGACCCGCGCTCCTACGAGCACGTCCGCCCCGAGCTGGTCGGCAACCGCCGCCACATCGTCGTTTCCGACCAGGCCGGCCGCGCCAACATCCTCGCCCGGTTCCGCGAGATCGGCCTCGAGGTCGAGGCGGGCGATCCCCAGGTGGCGACGCTCTTGGAGACGGTGAAGGCGCGCGAGTTCGACGGCTACGCCTACGACGGCGCCGAAGCGAGCTTCGAGCTGCTCGCTCGCCGGGCGCTGGACAAGGTTCCCGAATATTTCCGCCTCAACTCGTTCCGCGTCATCGACGAACGGCGCTGGAACGCGCAAGGCCAATTGGTCATGCTGTCGGAGGCGACCGTCAAGCTCGAGGCCGCCGGCCGTGAGCACATGGCGGTGGCCGAGGGCAACGGCCCGGTCAACGCGCTCGATTCGGCGCTGCGCCGGGTGCTGCTGCCGATCTACCCCACGCTCGCCGACCTGAAGCTGGTGGACTACAAGGTCCGCATCCTCAATTCCGGCGACGGCACCCGGGCCATGACCCGGGTCATGATCGAATCCGCCGACGGCAAGGGCGAGCCGTGGGACACGGTCGGGGTCTCGACCAACATCATCGATGCGTCCTACGACGCGCTCTTCGACAGCATCGTCTACAAGCTCTTGCGCGATGGGGTCGAGGTTCAGGGCCCGCCCGCGCGCGGGTCATGACGCGCCCGTCGGCAGCTCCGGCCATCGTTCTGGTCGAGCCGCAGATGGCGGAAAACATCGGCATGGTCGCGCGCGCCATGCTCAACTGCGGGCTCGACGATTTGCGCCTGGTCCGGCCCCGGCCGCGCTGGCCGCATCCTCGCGCGGTCGCGACCGCCTCGGGCGCGGATCGGGTGGTAAACGGCGCCCGCGTCTTTCCCACCACCGAAGCGGCGATCGCCGATCTTCGCCTGGTCTTCGCCGCGACCGTGCGCGCGCGCGACATGGCGCTGAGGGTTGCGACGCCCAGGCGCGCGGCCGGCGAGATGCGCGCCTTCGCCGCCTTAGGCCAAGGACAGCCGGGCGTGATCTTCGGCAAGGAATCGAAGGGGCTTGCCAACGACGACGTCGCCCTCGCCGACGCCATCGTGACGGTACCGGTCAATCCCGCGTTTGCGTCGCTCAACCTGGCGCAAGCCGTGTTCGCCGTGGCCTACGAGTGGTTCGCAAAGGGGGCGGACGTACCCCCTTCGCGGCTTCGGACCAATCCCCGCACCCGGCCCGCGACCAAGGAGGAGCTGGTCGGATTTTTCGCCCACCTCGAACGGGAGCTCGATGCCTGCGGCTTCTTGCGCCTCAAGCACAAGCGCCCGATCATGGTCCGGAACCTGCGCGCGCTCTTTCAAAGGGCGGGGCTCACCGAACAAGAAGTTCGCACGCTCCGCGGCGTCGTCGCCGGCCTGGCCGAAAGCCGCGACGCCCGCGCCGGGACCAAGACGCGGAAGAAAGTCCCATGACCCTTTATCGCGGCTACGACGCGCACCAACTCGAAGCAGAGTACAACGCACGCGCCTCGATCCCGGACCATCCTCTGATCTTCGCCCGCTGGGCCGCCCAGAGCGCGGCGGCGCGCAAGCGCGCGTTCGCCCGCCTCGATGTCGCCTATGGCGACGGGCCGATGGAGAAAATGGACCTGTTCCATCCGCCGCGGGTCGCCGCGCCGGTCGTGCTGTTCATCCACGGCGGCTACTGGCGCTCGCTCGACAAGAACGACTTCAGCGACAAGGTTTCGGCCTTGACCGACGCGGGCGCGGCGGTGGCGGCGGTCAATTATTCCCTCTGCCCGAGCGTGACCATCGGCGAGATCGTGGACGAGATGCGCCGCGCCGTGATCTGGCTCTGGCGCAACGCCCAAACCTTCGGCGGCGATCCTTATCGCATCCAGATCGTCGGCCATTCCGCCGGCGGGCACCTGGCCGCCATGCTGCTCGCGACCCATTGGCAGGACCTCGGGTCCGATCTGCCGCGCTGCCCGATCCAGAGCGCGCTCGGCATCAGCGGCCTTTTCGACCTCGAGCCGCTCGTCCACACCTCGATCAACGCCGAACTCCGCCTGACGGTCGAGGCGGCG
This sequence comes from Rhodospirillales bacterium RIFCSPLOWO2_12_FULL_67_15, assembly GCA_001830475.1. Lineage (GTDB taxonomy): Bacteria > Pseudomonadota > Alphaproteobacteria > Rhodospirillales > 2-12-FULL-67-15 > 2-12-FULL-67-15. The sequence continues at coordinate 3,586 of MIAC01000048.1, read as the reverse complement.
AAGGCGTTGAGCCCCTATTACATGCGCCCGGTCTGCCGCGCCCCGCTCGCGCTCGCCTGGGGCGGGAACGAGAGCGACGAATTCAAGCGCCAGAGCCGCGACTTCGCCGAGCGCTGGCGCGACCTGGGCGCGCAAGTGCGGCTGCTCGAAATTCCCGGCCGCAATCATCTCACGGTGGTCGAGGATTTGGGGCGCGGCGAGAGCGAGCTCGTCCAGCTCGCGCTCGAATTGCAGAAGATGGGGCGTTAGAAAGAGCCTAAATCCGTTCCGAGAGCCAGATCGCGGCGCGCGCGCCGGCCCTGATCGCGGCGGTGAGCGGGGCGTAGGCGGTCGCCTTTTCCGCGCCGTGGGCAAGCGCGGTGGCGCGGTGCGCGCGTTCCTCGGCGCGGAAGCGGGCGAAGGCGCGCGTCAATTCCGGCTCGTCCCGCCCGAGTTGCTCGACTTGGCGCGCGTAATGGCCGTCGATCACTTCCTCGACCGCGACCGTGCACGCCATCGCCGCCTCGGGCCCCAGGAGCGCGGTGCCGGCGCCGAGTGCGAACCCGGCGATCCGCCACAGCGGCAGCAGCGCGCTCGGGCGGGCGCGGCGCTCGACCATGAGCCGCTCGAACGATTTCAGGTGTTCGCGCTCTTGCGCCGCCATGTGGCGGATGACGGGGCCGGCCGGGGCTGCGCCGAGGACGCGAAGCTGGCCTTGGTAGATGCGCACCGCGCCGAATTCGCCGGCGTGGTCGACCCGGATCATGCGCGCGACCAGGGCGGGAAGCGGAAGATCGCCGGGCAGGCGCGCGCGCGGTTTAGCTTGCCGCTTGGGCTTGCGCCGGGTCTTTGTCCTGCGTTTCACGGTCATTCGCCGCCCCATCGCGCCCGCGCGGCCGCGGCGAACGCGAGCGCGGCAAGCCCTGCGGACGCGACCACGTTATAGCCCGCCATGCTGACCCCGAACAGGGTCCAGTCGACGGCGTCGCACGGCTTCGGCGGCGGCCTCGCGAGCGCTTTGCGCAAATCCTCGATCGAGGCGATGGTGGGCGCGGCGTCGGCGCAGACGGCGGAGGCCCACAAATGATTCTCGACCCCGACGTGATAGAAGGCGATCCCGGCGTTGGCGAAAAAAGCTGCCGCCGCCAGCAGCAACAGGAGGGGAAGGAAGCGAGCGGCGCGGGCCGAAAGCGCCGCCGCCGCCAGCGCGCCGCCCGCGACGTAAGGGACGCGCTGATAGAGACAAAGCGGGCAGGGCACGAGCCCGCCCCAGTATTGCGCGGCGTAGGCGACGGCCAGCGCGAGCGCGCTCGCCGCCAAGAGCAGCGCCGCGGCGACGCGCGGGCGGGTGAGCGCGAGGACAAAGGATTCCATGTCCCCATCATGCCCGGCGGCGCGGATTCAGAACAGATACTTGACGGCCAGGAATCCGCCCACCAGCAGCACCGCCAAAAGCGTGGTCAAGAGCATCAGCCGCCCTTCGATGAAGACGCGGATCGCCGGCCCGAACTTCCAGAGCAGCGCCGCGACCAGGAAGAAGCGGAGCGCGCGCGAAACGATCGAGGAAAGCGTGAAGGTGACGAAATCGAGGCCGGTCACGCCCGCGGTGATGGTGATGAGCTTGTAGGGGATCGGCGTGAGCCCCTTGACGATCACGATCCACGCGCCGTACTCGTTGAAGGTGTCGCGGAAGGCGGCGAACTCGGTTTCCATCCGGTAGAAGGCGACGATCGGCGCGCCGACGGTCTCGAAGGCGAGATAGCCGATGGCGTAGCCGAGCCAGCCGCCGGCGACGGAGGCGAGGGTGCAGACGGCGGCGATGCGCCAGGCCTGCGCCGGGGCGGCGAGCACCATCGCGATCAGCAGCACGTCGGGCGGAATCGGAAAGAACGAGCTTTCGACGAACGAGACCGCCGCCATCCACCCCAGGGCGTGGGGATGGACTGACAAGCGCATGGTCCAGTCGTAAAGGCGGCGGAGCATGGGGCGGGGACGGGGTTTTCGGGCCGGACGGGAGCAGCCGGATCGGGCGCGCGGGTACATACCAGCCGCCGGGAAGCGGCGCAACGCGCCGGGCGAATCCCCGCGCGCTCATATCAATGCGCCCCCACCGGGGCGCGCCGCAAGGCTGCATCATAAGGCCGCCCGGCTTTCGTTGACCGGCCCCGGCGCGGCGGCTATATCCCACTGCGCGAGGGCGAATCCCCGCGCGCTTATCGAGATGCGCCCCTGTCGGGGCGCGGGGCCCCTGTGGCGGAACGGTAGACGCGACGGACTCAAAATCCGTTGCTCGCGAGGGCGTGGGGGTTCGAGTCCCTCCAGGGGCACCAATTCAGGCAAGAGGGAATGGCAAGGTGGCTTCGGTGCAGGGTATGGCGCCTGAGCAAATTACGCGAATATTAGCGTATGCAGGATTTGTTCTGGTGGGATTTGAACTCGTCAATGGGATGATCATAAAGCCGATCAAAGCGTTCTATGCAAATACGAACTTTGCCAAAGGGGCACCCTTCAAATCCTATGAGCAAGATGTTCTCCCTCTCCACCGAAAAGAGTTTGAGGCATGCCAGCTGTATCTTCGAGATTTCATGAGAGCCATTGATTCCACTGACGTCCTTTCGATCCAAGCGTTAAGGAAGCATAGAAACGATCTAGCCCATGATCTTGTTGGCAGGTTAACCGGCTTGAAAATCGAAGAGCATCAAGCCTTGTTCGAGAACGTGAATCGTGCGCTTTTTAAACTCAGCAACTATCGTGCCTATCAGGAAATTGGCGCGGAACCAAAGTTACGGGATGTCGATTGGAAGACCGTGAAAGGGCACGAGTATCTGTTGTTTGAAGAGGTAGTAAGCAAGGTCAAGCTGCTCAATCTTCATCGCAAAGATGCATAACAAAGCCTGGAGTATAAACTCGGCTCTGATCTGACAAACTGTCCACTTATTAGATTACGAAATTGGATCATACATTCAGGCGTGCCGGTGCGACGGTGCGGAAGTAACGGAAAGTTTCAGCCCGAGCGCCTGCATCACGCGGATGATGGTGCCGAATTCCGGGTTGCCCTCCGCGCTCAGGGCCTTGTAGAGGCTTTCGCGGGATAGCCCGGCTTTCTTGGCGATCCGGGACATGCCCCGAGCCCGGGCGATGGTGCCGAGCGCGTGAGCGATGAAGGCCGGATCGTTCGATTCCAGGGCTTCCTCCATGTAGACGTTGATGGCCTCGGCGCTGTCCAGATATTCGGTGGAGTCGAAACGAGTTGTCTTTACCTTCTTCTTCGCCATTTGTCAGTCCTCCAATCGGGCCGCGAGCACTTTCGCGGTTTTAATATCTTTGGCTTGCGTGCTCTTATCGCCGCCGCACAGCAGCACGATCAGCGTCCGGCCGCGCCGGACGAAGTAGACCCGATAGCCTGGGCCATGGTGAATCCGCAATTCGCTGACGCCTTCGCCCACCGGCGCGACAT
>MIAC01000048.1:0-136 GCA_001830475.1 Rhodospirillales bacterium RIFCSPLOWO2_12_FULL_67_15 | reverse complement strand
TCCATTCGTCATCCGAAGCGATTGGTGCCCCTGGAGGGATTCGAACCCCCACGCCCTTGCGGCCGACGGTTTGACCGGTTGTAACTCATAGGATACAATAACCTATGCTGGAAGTGCGGCAGACCGCCGCTTTCTC
>MIAC01000047.1:13410-13552 GCA_001830475.1 Rhodospirillales bacterium RIFCSPLOWO2_12_FULL_67_15 | reverse complement strand
CCCTCAACTCGGGGACGGAGTTCTTCATCAAGGCGATCTACAGGCCGGGAAGCCCGCTGCCCGCCGCGGAGCGGACACCGCGCCTTGTGGGCTCGCTGTCGTCCCATTTAAAATGACCGGCAAAGGAGGTTCGCCATGACAA
>MIAC01000047.1:12621-13373 GCA_001830475.1 Rhodospirillales bacterium RIFCSPLOWO2_12_FULL_67_15 | reverse complement strand
TGTCGCCGCCGTCTTCGCCCTCGCCCCCGCCGCCCCGGGTTTCGCCTGCGGAGGCAATGGCGGCGGAGGCGGAGGTGGCGGAGGCGGAGGGGGCAATGGCAGCTCCGGCGGCGACCCGAGCTCGCCGCCGCAGGGGTTCTCGGGCGGCAACGGCGGTCCGTCCGGCCTGTCGGCGGTGGCGCGGGTGGCCGCGACCGGTGGCGACGCCCAGAGCGCGGCCATCGCCGGCCTGGTGAACGTCATCAAGAATTTATCGCAACAATTGGCGGTTCCCCCGCCGCCGCAAACAGTCCAGACCATCACGGCGCCCGCCGCCGCTCCCGGGACCCGCCGCGCGTCGGACGGCAGCAGCGGCCGGGAATGCAGCGCCGCCCCGGCGACCGCCGCGAACGTCGTCGGGATCCTTTGCGAGACCGTCGCGGCGGCGCCTGCCGCGAGGCCCGCGCCGGCAGCCGGCGTGATCCGGGGGGGCGTTCAGGCGCTGGGTAGGGCGGACGATACGCGTGGCCTGATGCTCGCCAAAGCCTACCCGAACATGATTCCGCGGCCTCTTCCTTCCTCGGACGCCCAACCGCGATAAAAGGGATCAAAGCCATGGCCCCCGAACGGATTCGGGCTCTCTCGTTTCTCTGGCCTTTCGTCGCGCTCGCGCTCGGAGCCTGTGCGGTGGGCCCCCCTGGCTCCGAATACAACCTGCCGGCCCCGGTTGCCGCGTCCCCGGACCGAATGCAGCCCGACGCCCGCGCGGCGGC
>MIAC01000047.1:10772-12456 GCA_001830475.1 Rhodospirillales bacterium RIFCSPLOWO2_12_FULL_67_15 | reverse complement strand
CGCGAAACCAGGCGCCAAGGACGCAGCCAAGGACGCTGGGCGAATCATCTCGGGACGTCTTTCCTTCAAGGACCCCCTCGGCCGTCGCGCCGAAAGCCTTTACTACGCGGATTACCGGTTCGCCGCCGGCGGCATCGAGTTGACCGAGATGCGCGCCGCGCCGCTCTTCTCGATGTTCCCCGAGCCCCTCATGTTTGTCGTCCCGACGGAGATCGTAATCGGCAATCCGGGGGGACTGCCGAGAGTGCATTCGGATCTTTTGCGGTTCGCCGCCGAGAACGCCGTCGATTGGTCCACGCCCGCGAAGACCCCGGCGGGCGAGCGGAATTACGTGATCTTCGTTTTTCTGATGGATCGGGTCTCGCCGTCCGCCGAGTTCCACGTAAAAATCTCGGATGTACCCAACACCTTCGAGGGATTCAAGAACTCCTCCAAGTACCTCGACTTCAACGGCTGGCGGGTTGGGGTGACGCCCGGCCGCTTCGCGCTCGACCGAGCCGATTTCTTTGTCAAAGCCGTGTTCGCCCCGGGAGAGGAAGTGGGATTTACGAATCGCATCACCCGCCTCGTCGGCGCGTTTCCGATGGACCTGAAGGAGGCGCGAAAACGCGGCGGAGGCGCCGCGGCACGGTAGCTTCGCGCGCAGGCGGCCAGCGGTTATTTCAGCTTGAACAGCCGCTCGGCGTTCGCGTAAGCCACCATCCGCGCCGTGGCGGGCTTGAGATAAGGCAAAAGCCCGGTCCGCACGACCTCGGTCGCGCGGTCGTACTGGCTTCGGATGTGGGCGTCGTTGCCGACGAGAAAGCGGTCGGGAAACTCCTCGATCAACTCGAGCCATTCGGGCTTCGGTCCCGTCTCGTCGAAGATGTTGCGAAAAGCGAGCTGCGGCGGCACCACCGGCGGATAACGCCAGGACAGCTCGCAATGGAGATTGGGGTGCCTGCGCATCAGCGGCCGCACTTCGCCCGGAGCGGCATCGGTGCCGCACTGGGACCAGAGAATCCTGGCGCGGCGGTCGCTGGCGAGCAAGCGCTCGAACCCCGCCACGGAGTCGGGGTCGGGGACCATCTGCAGCATGACGACCGCGTCGTACTTCGCGGCCAGACCGTAAAGAAGGCGGATCGAGGGAGCGTCGGTTCGCGCCTTCCGGCGGAATCCAGGATCGGGGTGGCCGCGGCTGTTGTTGGCGAAGATCGTGCCGATACCCTTGGCCCTTCCTCCCTTCAGATCCTCCTCGGCGACCTTGAGAAACTCCTGAAATTCCGGGTTTGTCGCATCCTCCATGGCGGCAATGCCGCCCCTGCGGTAAATGCGGTTCAACTCGGACTGGCCGGTGAACGGGATGAACCGCGGCCCGAGTTCGCGGGCGTACCGCTCCCACAAGGGCCGGTCGGCGTTGATGACGCCGCCCCCGGCCCAACGCACGCCGTTCTTATCCATCCGGTCTCTCGCCTCCTGCGACGACATCGGGGGGTCGGGATGAAAATGGAGATCGGCGAGGGGGAGATCGGGGGCGAGTCTGGCGCTCTCCGGGTCGATCGCAACCGTTTCGCAGCCGAGCAACGCAGCGACCGCCATCGCCAACGGCGCGAAATGAAAACCACTCGGGCGACCAACCGATACGCGTGACATTGGCACGTTAGCCTTGGCGGAAGATTGGCCCGGAAATAATACGACGCGCGAG
>MIAC01000047.1:9727-10717 GCA_001830475.1 Rhodospirillales bacterium RIFCSPLOWO2_12_FULL_67_15 | reverse complement strand
CCCGGCTGCTGCTGGGGCTTGCGGCTGAACCGGCCGAAGTTGCCGAGCACCTGCTCGAGAACAGTCATTTCGTGGCCGGAGGTGGGCGTCACGCGCTCGACCGGGCGGACGGCGCGGCCGTCGGTGAGACCTACGGTGTTGACGGCGGTGACGACGCCCTCTGGGTCGAATTCGATCGTCACCACCTTGCGATCATCCACTTCCGGCCGGAAGAAGAGCGTCGAGTGGACCCGCTGGCTGACGTAGTACCAAATCTCCGACCCGAACGTCGAATTGCTGGAAGGCGAACCGAGGATTTCCAACACCTGATCGCGATTGGTTTTGCCCGCTTCGACCTGGGCGAGCCGTTCGGGATCGACTTCGTGACCCTGATTGTGGATGCGCGGCGCGCACGCGCCGACCCCGAGCGCGAACACCAGGAGCATCGGAGCGGCAACCGCCGCCGCCCGGCCGGGGAAATGGCGAACAAGCATTACGGAAATGATTTGCACCGACTTAACGCGCGTGTCAATTGTGGAAAACGGTCACCGTGTAAGGGGATAACATCGGATTTTTCATTCTATCACAAGGCGATACATGGATTTCTTCAAGTTCCTTGGTGTCCAGCGCTCGAATCTTTCCGAACCTGCGCTTGGCCTTTACCGGGCGGCCGTGGCGGCGGCGCGCGCGCCCGGATTTTATGCCATCCACGGCGTTCCCGATACGCCCGACGGCCGATTCGACCTGATCGCGCTCCACGTGTTCCTCGTTTTGCGCCGCCTCAATCGCGAACAGGGCCCTGCCGAGGCGCAAGCCTCGGAACTGGCCCAGGCGATCACCGACCTGATGTTCGCGGACATGGACCGAAACCTGCGCGAAATGGGGGTCGGGGACCTCGCCGTGGGCAAGCAGGTGAAGGCGCTCGCCGCCGCTTTCAGGGGCCGGGTCGCCGCTTACGACGCGGCGCTCGAGCGATCCGACGGCGATCCAGGGCTCGCCGAGGCCCTCGGG
>MIAC01000047.1:4973-9604 GCA_001830475.1 Rhodospirillales bacterium RIFCSPLOWO2_12_FULL_67_15 | reverse complement strand
GCCGTTTTCCCCCCTCCGCCGGACGCCTCGGATTGGCTAAAATAGGTCGTCATGTCCACCCGCACCCCTCCCGCGCCGGAATTCTCGCGCCCCGTGGACGTCGAATCCCTGAGCGCAACCGCCCCCACCCGCCTCGACATCAACGCCGATGCCAAGGAACGCGCCAATCTCGCTCGCCGCTTCGGGCTCGTCCAGCTCGACAGCCTCGCGGCGACCGTATCCTTGGAGAGAAACGTGGTCGGCGACGTGAGCCTATCCGGCCGGCTCAAGGCCGAAGTCGTCCAGACCTGCGTGGTGACGCTGGAGCCGGTCCGCTCCACGATCGAAGCGCGGTTCACCCGCGTTTTCTCAGCTGTGGCCGAATCGGGCGGGGAAACCTTCGACGAGATTTTTCTCGCGCCCGAGGCAGACGATCCGCCCGAGTCGCTCGCCGGCGGCATCGTGGACGTGGGCGAAGTGGTCGCCGAGACGCTCGGCCTCGAGATCGACCCCTTCCCCAGGGCGCCCGGCGCGGTTTTCGCCGCCGGCGCCGCGGGGCCGTCCGAAGCGGAGAAATATCCTGAAAAATCAGGGCCTTTCGCTGCCTTAGCCAAACTCAAGGAGAGGCGATAGTATCGGCCCTTACGGCTTGCCCCGATGGGGCGGATTGTTTATAAGCGCGCGCTCCCGCAACGGGGGGAAAATCCGAGGAACGTCGTCCAATGGCTGTCCCCAAGAAAAAAACTTCCAAGTCCTGCCGCGACATGCGCCGCTCCCACCACGCGCTCACGCCTTCCGCGCGGGTGGAATGTTCCAACTGCGGCGAGCTGAAGCGTCCGCACCACGTCTGCGGCGCTTGCGGTCACTACGACGGCCGCCCCGTCAAGACCGTTCCGACGGCCGGCGAAGCCGTCTGATAAGTTCGTTTCACGCTTAAAGCCGGGGCGGGAACACGGCAGGGGAGAGGGAGGGGAGTCCGGTTGAATACGCGTTTCACCCTGTCCGTCGACGCCATGGGAGGCGATGCCGCCCCCAAGATGGTGGTCGAAGGCGTGGCCTTGGCCGCCGAGAAGTATCCCGGCGTGAATTTTCTCTTGTGCGGCGACGAGAACCTGATCGCGCCGTTGGTCCGCGACAACCCGGGCCTCGCCGACCGCGTCCGCATCCGTCACACTCTCGAAGTGGTCGGCGCCGCCGACAAGCCCTCCACCGCCCTTCGCTCGGGGCGCAATACCAGCATGCGGCTTTCCATCAACGCCGTCGCCGAGGGCGAGGCCGCCGGGGTCGTCTCCGCCGGCAATACCGGCGCGCTGATGGCCATGGCCATGTTCGTCCTCAAGACCCTGAATGGGATCGACCGCCCCGCCATCGCCGGCGTCTTTCCGACCTTGCGCGGCAAGTGCGTGATGCTCGATCTCGGCGCCAACGTCGAAAGCGACGCCGATAATCTGGTCCAGTTCGCGGTCATGGGCGAAGTCTTCGCCCGGCGCGTCCTCGGGGTCGAATCCCCCTCGGTCGGCCTGCTCAACGTCGGCGTCGAGGAACTGAAGGGGCACAACGACGTGAAGCAGGCCGCCGCCACCCTCCAAAAAAGCCATCTGCCGATCCGCTTCCACGGCTTCGTCGAGGGCGACGGCATCGCCGCCGGGACCGTGGACGTGGTCGTCACCGACGGATTCACCGGCAACATCGTGCTGAAGTCGATCGAAGGCACCGCCAAGATGTTCGTCCGCTTCCTCAAGGAGGCCCTGACCGCTTCGCTTCCGGCGAAACTGGGCTCGCTGCTCGCCCGGCTGGCGTTGAACCGCTTCCGCGAACGCATCGACCCCCGTTGCTACAACGGCGCCATGTTCCTCGGCCTCAACGGCGTCTGTGTCAAAAGTCACGGCGGCACCGACGCGTTCGGCTTCGCCAACGCCGTCAATGTCGCCTGCGAGTTGATCGCCGACCGCCTCAACGAGGGCATCAAGGAAGACCTGGCTGATCTCGCCGCCCATGCCTTGCCCATGACCGAGGCGGGCATCCGCTCATGAGCGCGCTCCGGTCGCTCGTCCTCGGTTGCGGCTCATACCTTCCGGAACGGGTCGTCACCAACGCGCAACTTTCCAACGTCGTCGCGACCTCCGACGAATGGATCGTCGAGCGCACCGGCATCCGCGAGCGCCGCATCGCCGCCGAAGGCGAACTGACCTCGGATCTCGCGTTCGCCGCCGCGCGCCGGGCCATCGAACACGCCGGCGTCAAGGCGGGCGAGCTCGACCTGATCGTGCTCGCCACCACCACTCCCGACCGGACCTTTCCCGCGACCGCGGTCCGGGTCCAGGCCATGCTCGGCATCACCTCGGGCGCGGCCTTCGACCTGCAGGCGGTTTGCTCGGGCTTCGTTTACGCGCTCGCCGTCGCAGACGGCATGATCCGCTCCGGCCAGGCGCGTACCGTGCTGGTTATCGGGGCGGAGACGTTCTCGCGTATCCTCGACTGGTCGGACCGCACCACGTCGGTGTTGTTCGGCGACGGGGCGGGGGCGGTGGTGATGCGCGCGGAAAAAACCAACGGTGCCGCCAACGGCAAGGATCGCGGGATTCTCTCCTCCCACATCCATTCCGACGGCAATTATGCCGATCTGCTCTATGTCGACGGCGGGCCGTCCTCGACCGGAACGGTCGGCCGCGTGCGCATGCACGGGCGCGAGGTTTTTCGCCACGCCGTGGTCAAACTCGCCTCGGTCGTGGACGAGGCTCTCGCCGCCAACGGTCTCTCCCGGAACGACATCGACTGGCTGGTGCCGCACCAGGCCAACAAGCGAATCCTCGACGGCACGGCGCGCAAACTCGGTCTCTCCGAATCGCGGGTCGTGGTCACCGTGGAACGCCATGCCAATACCTCGGCGGCTTCGATTCCGCTCGCGCTCGACGAGGCTGTCCGGGACGGCCGCATCCGCGCGGGCCACCTGCTGTTGCTCGAGGCTATGGGCGGCGGATTCACCTGGGGCGCGAGCCTGGTGCGCTGGTGAGAAGATCGAAGCGAGGAGCCGAGCGGCGACCTCGTGTGAGAATCGCCTCCCAACTTCCTGATATTGACGGCTTTATCGTCCGGGGCTAGGGTCTACGCCTAGCCAGCGAAAAGGGGGGCTCCGGCCATGTCGGGAAAAACGATCACACGCGCGCAGCTTGGCGAGGCCGTCTACCAAGAAGTCGGGCTCTCGCGCAACGAATCGGCGGACCTTCTGGAAACCGTCTTGAACGAGATTTCCGGCGCGCTTTCCCGGGGCGAGGCGGTGAAGATTTCCTCCTTCGGCAGCTTCTCGATCCGCCAAAAAGGCCAACGCATCGGCCGCAATCCCAAGACCGGCGAGGAAGTGCCCATTCTGCCGCGCAAAGTGCTCGTTTTCCGACCCTCACAAGTCCTGAAAAGTCGCATCAACCACCGAAAACCGGCCGGCGCCGGCTGATCCCCGGCTATTTCGCGGCCTGCTAGGCGATCATGGCGAACCCGCAGCCCGTTCCTTTGCCGACGGGGCTTTCCGGCGGAAAATCGCCCGAGGCATTCCGCACCATCAGCGAGGTGGCCGCCGAACTCGATCTTCCCCAGCACGTGCTTCGTTTCTGGGAGACCCGCTTTGCCGCCATCCGGCCCCTGAAGCGCAGCGGCGGCCGGCGCTATTATCGGCCCGAGGACGTGGCCCTGCTGCGCCGTATCCGCGACCTGTTGCGCGAAAAAGGCTACACCATCAAGGGCGTGCAGAAGCTGTTGCGCCAGGGCGGCGAACGCTTGGCCGCGACCGGCGGCACGGCGGAAGCGCTGGCCGTCCTCGACCCGCCTCCCGCCGGAGCCGAGGCTGCGGTCGCAAACGCCGCCGCCGACCTTGCTTCGCCCGCCCCCCGGGACCGGCCAGAGGCCGGCCCGAGGACAGGCTCCGCGGGCTTCGCGAAGGCAGGCCCTGCGGTCTCCGGCAACGGCGCGGACGAAACGCCGTTTCTTTCTCCAACCGCACGGGAAGAGCTGGAGACTATCTTCGCGGAACTCGAAGCGCTGCGCGCCCTCGTCGAGGCGCGTTAGAGGTGCGGTGCGTATGTCACCTGTTGGAACCTATAATCAGCATCAGGTGACATAGGCGGACGTACGTTTTTTCCACAACAAAATCTTATCGGGTGCCCTAACGGGCCAGATGACGCGCTAGAGATGATTGCCCTCGCGGGAGCGGGGGGTCATACTCGCCGTTAACCATCAAAAAAACATCAACCCGTGCTCCGCCGAATCGCTCGCGCGACCGGCGTGGGGATAATCCCAGGGGGACAATATGTCCAAGAGAATCCTGATCTTGGCGTTTGCGCTGATGCTGGGCGGATGTGCCCTGCCGGTGCCGCTGCAAATCGCCTCGTGGGCCGTCGACGGCCTGCTCTTCATCACGACCGAAAAGACGATGGCGGATCACGGCGTTTCGCTGGTCGCGCAACGGGACTGCGCCATGCTGCGCGTCGTCACCGAGGGCGCTCTCTGCCGCGACGTCGATCCGACGACGGCGGTCGCCGTCGCGGAATTGCCTCCGACCATCGGGGTTAACATCGCGGCTCTCGACGCCACGGAGACCGCGGACGACGCGATTATGTCGCGCGCGGGCGAATCCCCGCGCGCATTAGATGATGCGCCCC
>MIAC01000047.1:1512-4925 GCA_001830475.1 Rhodospirillales bacterium RIFCSPLOWO2_12_FULL_67_15 | reverse complement strand
TGATGCGCCCCTATCGGGGCGCGCGGGCGACGATGTGGCCTATCGCCTCGCGTCGCTTGAAACCGCGGCGGGCGGGGCGGCGGGATCGGTCCATCGCGATTCGATTTGGCAAGAGGCGCCTGGCGAGGAAGTCCTATCGGACGAAACCGGCATCGCGGCGGCACGATGGCAGGCGATCATCGACGCCCCTTCGTTCTTCGATCATCCGGTCGAGTCCATCGGCCTCGAATCGATTCCCGTATCGACGTCCGAATTGATACCCGAACTGACGGCTGAACCGACGCCTGGATTGGCGTTCGCTGCTCCGGCGGCGGTTGGCGGCGCCGACGACGTCCAACGCGGCGACGATCGGCTCTACCTCGGCGATACCGGCCATGAACCATTCCTGAACGCATTGGACGAGGTTACGATCTTGGGCGGCGCGGGCGGCGACGTCCTCGCCGGCGGGATCGGCGGCGGTCCCAATCCGCCGCCGATTCGAGAAACCGCCCGGATTCTCGGCAGGGAAACCCAGGCCCGAAGACACCGCCCGCCCGGACGCGCCGGCGCGCGCGGCCCGGACCCTCCGGGCCGTGGAGCGCGGCGGCGTCGCGTTCATGATCCGCAAGGTCCGTGACATTGCGCCCGCGGGGCGCGGTGCGTATAGTGCAGCCCCCCGGCGAAAGCCGAAGTAATCCGGAGCGTGGCGCAGCCTGGTAGCGCACCAGACTGGGGGTCTGGGGGTCGTGGGTTCAAATCCCGCCGCTCCGACCATTTTTCCGAAGAAAGCGCAGGCAGAACCGACGTCGGCCCCTCCGCGGGTGAATCCCGGCGTTCGCCTCCAGCCTGCTAAGAGCGCGAAACCAGCCGCGGGCGACATCTCGCCGAAACGACACGATGCGGACATGGCTTAATCGCTAAGAAGGTTTCGGACGTAATGTCGGTCGCGACGGTATTTTGGGGCTCGGTCGCGTTACTCGCCATCGGTTTCCTCGCCGCCGCGGCGCGGCGAATAATGACCGCGCGCGTCGTCTATGCGGCGTGCCTCGCAGCCTCGACCGTGCTTTTCGGCGTGGCGCTGCGGCACCTCTGGTTCGACGGCGACTGGTCTTACGGGATGGAATTGCCCCTGGGCCTGCCGTGGATCGGCGCCCGGTTCTCGCTCGACGCGCTGTCCGCGTTTTTCCTGCTGGTCGTCAATCTCGGCGCCGCCGCGGCCAGCCTCTATGGCCTCGGCTACGGTGTTCACGAGCGGGCGCCGCACCGCGTGCTGCCGTTCTATCCGGCCTTTCTCGCCGGCATGAACCTCGTCGTCCTCGCCGACGACGCTTTTACCTTCCTCTTCGCCTGGGAGTTCATGTCGCTGTCGTCCTGGGCGCTCGTCATGGCGCACCACCGCGAAAGCGACAATGCGCGCGCGGGCTATATCTACCTTGTCATGGCGAGCTTCGGGACTTTGTCCTTGCTGCTCGCCTTCGGCCTGCTCGCCGGCGCCGACGGGGGTTACGCCTTCGACCACATTCGCTCCCGGGATCCGTCGCCGCTCCTCGCCGGGCTGGTTCTGGCGCTCGCCCTGATCGGCGCCGGATCGAAGGCGGGGCTGGTGCCGCTCCACGTGTGGTTGCAGCTGGCTCATCCGGCGGCGCCGAGCCACGTCTCGGCGCTCATGAGCGGCGTCATGACCAAGGTCGCCGTCTACGGGTTCATTCGCATCGTTTTCGACCTGCTCGGACCGCCGGAGTGGTGGTGGAGCGCGGTCGTGCTCGGGCTCGGCAGCTTGACCTCCGTGCTCGGGGTCCTCTACGCCCTGATGCAGCACGACCTGAAGCGTCTGCTCGCGTACCACACCGTCGAAAACATCGGGATCATTTTCATCGGCCTCGGTCTCGCGCTCGCGTTCCAGGCGAACGGCATGACCTGGGCAGCGGCGGTCGGCCTGACCGCGGCGCTGTTCCACGTCCTCAACCACTCGCTGTTCAAGAGCCTCCTGTTCTTCGGGTCGGGCGCGGTGCTGACGGCGAGCGGCGAGCGCGACATGGAGCACTTGGGCGGCCTCATCCATCGCATGCCGCTCACCGCCTTCGCCTTCCTCGTCGGCTGCGCCGCGATCTCGGCGCTGCCGCCGCTCAACGGCTTCGTTTCCGAGTGGCTGACGTTCCAGGCGATCCTTCTCAGCCCGGAGCTGCCGCAATGGGGGCTGAAATTCCTGATTCCGGCGGCCGGCGCCACGTTGGCCCTGTCGGCGGCGCTGGCCGCGGCCTGCTTCGTCAAGGCCTTCGGCGTGACCTTCCTCGGCCGCGCGCGCTCGCAGGCGGCGGCGAAGGCGGTCGAGGTAGATCGCTTTTCGCTTGCCGCGATGTTCGTCTTCGCGGCGCTGTGCCTGCTCGCCGGCATATTGCCGGGAGTTGTCATCGACGGTTTGGCTCCGTCGATCGAGCTCCTGCTGGGCGACCGGATGCCCGTGCAGGCATACGTGCCCTGGCTCTCGATCGTGCCGATCGCCGAAAGCCGCAGTTCGTACAACGGCCTCCTGGTATTCGTCTTCATCGCCGCGTCGACCTGGATCGGGATTTACGTGATCCACCGCTGGGCCTCGCACGCGGTGCGCCGCTCCGCCCCTTGGGACTGCGGTTTCCCGGAGACGAGCCCGGCGACGCAGTACACCGCCGGCAGCTTCACCCAGCCGATCCGCCGGGTGTTCGGCACCGTCGTTTTCCGCGCCCGCGAGAGCGTCGAAATGCCGCCGCCCGGCTCCATCCGGCCCGCCCGCTATCACGCCGATCTCCGCGATTTGATATGGGACGTGATTTATGTCCCGGTCGCCGCGGCCGTCAACGCCCTGGCGGATCGCTTGAACCACGTTCAGTTCCTGACGATCCGCCGTTACCTGACGCTCGTTTTCCTGGTCCTCGTCGCCTTGCTCCTGGTGCTTGCGCTATGGCCATAATTTTCGATATCGCCGTGCAGGGCTTCCAGATGTTCCTCATCCTGGCGCTGGCCCCGCTGTTCACGGGCTTCGTGCGCAAGGTCAAGGCCCGGCTCCTCCGCCGCCAGGGGCCCTCGGTCTGGCAACCGTACCGGGATCTCCTGCGCCTGATCCGCAAGGAAGCGGTGCTGGCCGAGAACGCGTCGTGGCTGTTTCGCATCGCGCCCTACCTCATCCTCGCGACCACCTGGGTCGCCGCCGCGCTCGTGCCGACCTTCGCCACGGGGCTCTTGTTCAGTTGGTCGGCGGACTTGATCGCGATCGTCGCGTTGCTGGGCAGCGCCCGGTTTCTCCTCGCGCTCGCCGGCATGGACGTGGGCACGAGCTTCGGCGGCATCGGCTCGAGCCGCGAGGTCATGATCGCCTCGCTCGCCGAGCCCGCCATGTTGATGATCGTTTTCACGCTCTCGCTGCTCGCCGGCTCGACCCAGCTCTCGTACGTCGCCGC
>MIAC01000047.1:379-1474 GCA_001830475.1 Rhodospirillales bacterium RIFCSPLOWO2_12_FULL_67_15 | reverse complement strand
TCGGGCTGGCGCTGATCGGGCTGATCGTCGTCGCCATCGCCGAAAACGCGCGCATTCCGGTCGATAACCCGGCGACGCATCTCGAGCTCACCATGGTCCACGAGGCGATGGTCCTCGAATACTCGGGACGCCACCTCGCCGTCATCGAGGCGGCGGCGGCGCTCAAACTGCTTCTTTACGTGTCGCTCATCGCCTGCGTTTTCGCGCCTTGGGGCATGACGACGGCGGGGAAGGGCCTTTCGGCCTACGCCGTCGGGATCAGCGTCTACATCCTCAAGCTCGCCGTCGGCGGCTTCCTCCTCGCCTGGTTCGAGACCGCCATCGCCAAGATGCGGGTCTTCCGCGTGCCCGATTTCCTGGGGATCGCGCTCATGCTCGGCCTGCTCGGAACCTTGCTTCTGTTCGTGACGCGGAGCCTGTGATGCACGGTCTCGCCTTCGATATCGCCCATCTCCTCACCGGCAGCCTCGTGCTGGTCAGCTTCATGCTGCTCTACCAGGGCCGCATGTTCAGCCTGCTCAACGTTTTCGCGCTGCACGCTTTCGTGCTCTCGCTTTCGGTGGCGTGGCAGGCCCTGGTGCAAGGCGCCCCGCATCTCTACGTGACCGCCGCGCTCGCCCTGGTCTTCAAGGTCATCGTGATCCCGGTGGCGCTGCATCGGATCGTGCGGCGGCTGGGCATTCACCAGACCCTCGAGATCGTCGCCGGTATCGGCCCGACCATGCTCGCCGGCATGGGGCTGGTCGCGCTCTCGATCGTCGTCATGCTGCCGGTTACCGTCGGCGTGGACACGCTCGCCCGCGAGGATTTGGCCTTCGCCCTCTCGGTGGTGCTGCTCGGGCTGCTCATGATGGTGACCCGTCGCAACGCGGTGAGCCAGGTGATCGGCTTCATGTCGCTGGAGAACGGACTCGTTCTCGCCGCCACCGGCGCCAAGGGCATGCCGCTGGTGGTCGAGATCAGCATCGCGTTCTCGATTCTCATCGCCTTCATCGTGATCGGAATCTTCCTTTTCCGCATTCGCGAGCGTTTCGACACCGTCGATGTCCACGCGCTCGACCGTTTCCGGGGAGAACGGCTATGACGCCGCTGTCT
>MIAC01000047.1:0-310 GCA_001830475.1 Rhodospirillales bacterium RIFCSPLOWO2_12_FULL_67_15 | reverse complement strand
TATCGGATCCCAGCACGCTTGAACGTGGCCGCCGCGTTCCTGACCTTTCTCGCGTCCTCGAGCCTTTTCATCGCGCGGCCGGAGCCGGGAACGTACTTTCTGGTGGACGATCTCAACATCGTCTTCATCGTGCTCACCACCTTCGTCGGGTTCACGACCAGCGCGTTCAGCGCCAGCTACATCGCGCACGAGCTCGACACCGGCCGGCTGACGCCGATGTACCTTCGCTTCTACCACGCGATGTACCAGGTCCTGATGTTCGCCATGAATCTGGCGCTGATCGCGAACAACGTCGGCCTGATGTGGGTGG
>MIAC01000046.1:9605-12799 GCA_001830475.1 Rhodospirillales bacterium RIFCSPLOWO2_12_FULL_67_15 | reverse complement strand
ATGGCCAAGGCGAAAAAGTACCGTCGGATCCTGCTCAAGCTGTCGGGCGAGGGGCTCATGGGCGGTCGGGATCACGGCTTCGATCCCGCGATGATCGCTCGTCTCGTCGGCGAGGTCGCCCGGGCGGTGAAGTCCGGAATCCAGGTCGCTCTCGTCGTCGGCGGGGGCAATATTTTTCGCGGCGTCGAGGGCGAGGAACTCGGAATCGAGCGCGCCACCGCCGACTACATGGGAATGCTGGCAACCGTGATGAACGCGCTGGCCGTGCAGGGGGTTTTTCGCCGCGCCGGATGCCCGGCGCGGGTGATGTCGGCGATCCCGATGACGCCGGTGTGCGAACCTTATACCCGTCGCCGGGCGCTCGCGCACCTCGACTCCGGCGAAGTCGTGATCTTCGCCGCCGGCACCGGCAACCCGTTCTTCACGACCGATACCGCGGCGGCGCTGCGCGCGAGCGAGATGGGCTGCGACGCGCTGTTCAAGGGCACGCAGGTGGACGGGGTCTATAGCGCGGATCCGAAGAAGGTTCGCTCGGCGCGGCGCCACGACCGGCTCGGCTACGACGAGGTTCTCGCCGGAAATCTCAAGGTCATGGACGCTGCGGCGGTGGCGCTGGCCCGCGACAGCCGCATTCCGATCATCGTTTTTTCCATCCATAAATCCGGCGCGTTGACCCGTGTTCTTGCCGGAACCGAGCCCCACACCGTCGTCAACTGAGATCCATCGTTGCCCGAGGGAACCCAAGATGGTCTGGAACGATTTCAATACGATGAAAGCCGACGCCAAACACCGCATGGACGGGTCGCTGGCGATTCTGCACAAGGAATTTTCCGGGCTCAGGACCGGGCGCGCCTCGACCAGCCTCTTGGAGCCGATCGTGGTCGACGCTTACGGCGGCAAGATGCCCATGAACCAGGTCGGGACCATCGGCGTTCCCGAGCCCCGCCTGCTGACGGTGCAAGTCTGGGATCGCAGCCTGGTGAAATCGGTGGAAAAGGCGATCCGCGAGGCCAACCTCGGCCTCAATCCGCAATCGGACGGACAGTTGATTCGAATTCCGATTCCGTCGCTCACCGCCGAACGGCGCCAGGAATTGGCGAAGATCGCGGCGAAATACACCGAGGAAGGCCGTGTCGCCATCCGCAACGTCCGCCGCCATTGCATGGACGAACTGAAAAAGCTGGAAAAAGATCACAAGATTTCCGAAGACCAGCACCGGGACTATTCCGCCCAGGTGCAAAAGCTGACCGACGAATACATCAAGAAGATCGACGACACGCTCGCCCACAAGGATCAAGAGATCAAGCAGGTCTGAGGATATGACGGAAAAATCCTTCGATTTCCATCGCCGCTTCCCGGTGCCCACGCACGTCGCCATCATCATGGACGGCAACGGGCGCTGGGCGCAGCAGCGCGGCTTGCCGCGCACCGCCGGCAATCGCCGCGGCGCGGATGCCGCGCGCGTCGCCGTGCGCGCCGCGGTCGGACAAGGTGTGCGCTATCTCACGCTCTACGGCTTCTCCTCGGAAAATTGGAAGCGCCCGGCGGACGAGGTCGAAGATCTGATGGGGCTTTTGCGTTATTATCTGCGCAGCGAGATCGCCGATCTGCACAAGCAGGGGATTCGGCTCCGCGTCATCGGCGATCGCTCCCGGCTTGCCACCGATATCGTCTCGCTGATCGAGGACGCCGAGCGCCTGACCGCGGGCAACGACACGCTCACGCTGATCGTCGCGTTAAGCTATGGCAGCCGCGCCGAGATCGCGTGCGCCGCCCGGCGGCTGGCCGAAGACGCCACCGCCGGCCGGATCCGCCCCTATGAGATCGACGAAGCCGCGCTAGCCAGCCGGCTGTTCACCGCCGGCGTGCCCGATCCCGACTTGCTCATCCGAACCAGCGGCGAGCAGAGAATCAGCAATTTTCTCCTCTGGCAGTCGGCGTATACCGAATTCGTGTTTCTTGACACGCTCTGGCCGGATTTCTCCGAGGACGATTTCGTTCGTGCGATCAAGGAATACCATGGCCGCGACAGACGTTATGGCGCAACCGGCGCTTAACCCGGGAAGCGGGGAACTGCTCCCCCGGTTCGCTTCGGCGGCGGTGCTCGCGCCGCTGGCGTTGACGGCGACCTATGCCGGCAGGCCCCTGTTCGAGGGCGCGCTCGCCGTCGTCGCCGGGGTGTTGGCGTGGGAATGGACAACCATGTGCGGGAGCCACAGGCCCTCGATCGTGAGGGCGCTGCTCATGCTGGCCGCCGTCGCCGCCGTTCTCGCCGTGATGGCGGGATATCCGATTTATGCCGCCGCCATCATCGTCGCCGGCGCGGCGGGTGCGGGCGTCGTCGAGGGCGGAGATCGCCGCGCCTGGATGGTCGCCGGCGCCGTCTATATCGCCCTTCCGCTTGCGGCTTGCGAATGGCTGCGGGTGTCAAGCGCCTATGGCCGCGAAATCGTCATCTGGCTCCTGATCGTGGTCTGGGCGGCGGATACCGTCGCCTATCTTTTCGGGCGCACTCTCGGGGGGCCGAAGCTCGCGCCGGCCATCAGTCCGAAGAAGACCTGGGCCGGGCTGATCGGCGCCCTGGTCGGCGCGACCCTTGCCGGAGCCCTCGTCGCATACGCGTTGGGGGCGCGCGATGCGCTCGGCATGGCCGTGATGGCCGCGATTTTCGGACTGGCGGGTCAGGGCGGCGATCTCATGGAATCCGCGGTCAAACGCCGCTTCGGCGTCAAGGACGCGAGCCGGCTCATTCCCGGTCATGGCGGACTGTTCGACCGGATGGACGCGCTCATGGCCGTGTTCGTCTTTGCCGCACTCGCGCGGCTGGCCGGCTGGCAGGGAGGAGAACCATGGTGAATCCCATGCCCAGGCTCGTCCGCGTTTCCGCCCAGGAAACGGCGCCGAAGCGCGTGACCATCCTCGGCGCCACTGGCTCGATCGGACGCAATACCGTTGACCTGATCGCCCGCGCGCCCGATCGCTTCGCCGTCGAGGCCTTGACCGGGCATCGCAACGTGTCTCTGCTCGCCGAACAGGCGCGGATGCTCCATGCCCGCCTCGCCGTCATCGCCGATCCCGATCTTTACGGCGATCTTCGCGATGCTCTATCGGGCAGCGATGTCTTGGCTGCCGCCGGCGCGGACGCGGTGGCCGAGGCCGCCGCCCGTCCCGCCGAATGGGTCATGGCGGCGATC
>MIAC01000046.1:0-9583 GCA_001830475.1 Rhodospirillales bacterium RIFCSPLOWO2_12_FULL_67_15 | reverse complement strand
CGACGCTCGGCGCCGTCCGCCGGGGCGCCGGCGTCGCTCTCGCCAACAAGGAGTGCTTGGTGTGCGCGGGCGATCTCATGGTCGCCGAAGTGCGCGCGCACAATGCGGCCATGATCCCGGTGGACTCCGAGCACAGCGCTATCTTTCAGATATTCGAATTCGAACGGGCGGAGTCGGTCGAGCGCGTCTTGCTCACCGCTTCGGGCGGGCCGTTCCGGACCTGGACCAAGGAGAGCATGGCCGCCGCGACGCCCGAACAGGCCGTCGCGCACCCCAATTGGAACATGGGGGCGAAGATTTCGGTCGATTCCGCGACCATGATGAACAAGGGCCTGGAGACGATCGAGGCCTTTCACTTGTTCCCGATCGACAAGGACCAAGTGGACGTGGTGGTGCATCCCCAGTCTGTCGTCCACAGCATGGTTTCTTATATCGACGGTTCGGTGCTGGCGCAGATGGGGACGCCCGACATGCGCACGCCGATCGCTTATGCGCTCGCTTGGCCGCGCCGGATGCCGGCGCCGGTGGAGCGTCTCGATCTTGTTCGCATCGGCACGCTCACCTTCGAGGCGCCGGACGAGAACCGCTTTCCCGCACTCCGACTTGCCCGCGCAGCGCTTGTCGCCGGCGGCTCGGCGCCCGCGGTTCTGAATGCCGCCAACGAGGTCGCGGTTGCGGCGTTTCTCGCCCGCGCCATTGGTTTTCTCGATATCGCTGCGGTGGTCGAAGACGCGCTCGCCGCGGTTCCCGCGCATCCGCTGACCGACTTGGATGCCGTAACCGCGGCCGACCTCGAAGGCCGCCGCGTCGCCCAAGCCGCCGTCGCGCGGCGGAACGCGACGAACTGAAAACGGGAATTTTGCGCCATGACCATTCTGGGGTTTACTTGGTACTACGTCCTGACGTTTCTCGCCGTTCTTTCGGTGCTGATCTACGTTCATGAATTCGGCCACTACTGGGTGGCGCGCCGGAACGGGGTCCGGGTCGAGGTCTTTTCCATCGGCTTCGGCCCCGAAATCTTGGGACGCACCGACCGCAGCGGCACGCGCTGGAAAATCTGCGCCGTTCCGCTCGGCGGTTACGTCAAGATGTTCGGGGAGTATTTCCCCTCTGGGGACGACCCCGGAGAGGAGCGACCGCTCACGCCGGAGGAGCAGGCGGTGTCTTTCACCCACAAGCGGCTTGGCCAACGCGCGGCCATCGTCGCCGCGGGTCCTATCGCCAACTTCCTGTTTGCCATTTTCGTATTCACTGCGGTTTTTTCGATCCACGGCAATCCGATTCCGCTCGCCGTCGTGGGCGAGGTGGTCGCCGGCACTCCGGCCGCCGAGGTCGGCGTCCGACCGGGCGACAAAATTCTTGCCGTCGAATCCGAAACCGTGACGAAGTTCGAGGATGTTCGCCGCATTATCGGCGTCCATGCCGGCGTACCGGTGCGGCTTCGCATCCTCCGCGACGGCGCCGAAATCACGATCGTCGCCACGCCCCGGCCCCCGGCAAACGTGGACGCCGCCGCCGGCGGGGTCCGCGTCGGGCGGATCGGCATCAAACCCGATCCCGCCCACATCGCCTATGAGCGCCAGAACCCGTTCGTGGCGCTGTGGATGGGGGCGGAGCGGACCGTTTCCTTGACCGGACAGATTCTCTCCTATCTCGGAGAATTGATCCTCGGCCGTCAGGATAGTCGTGATCTGGGCGGGCCGCTGCGGATTGCTCAGATGTCCGGCGAAGTTGCCCAGGATGGCGGACTTTCGAGCTTGCTGTTGTTCACCGCCGTTCTCTCCATCAATCTCGGTCTGATCAACTTGTTTCCGATTCCCATGCTCGATGGCGGGCATCTGCTCTTCTACGCCGCCGAAGCGGTGCGGGGGCGTCCGTTGTCGCCGCGCACGCAAGAATACGGGTTCCGCTTCGGGTTGGCTTTGGTACTTTTGCTGACGGTTTTCGCGACCTGGAACGATCTCGTGAATCTCAAGGTCATCGAGTTTCTTCGCCAGCTGATCACCTGAATGGAACGAATCGCGCTCATGCGCCGCCTCGCGCGCCTTCTCGTGCTGCTAATTGTGCTCCTCGCGCCGTGCGTCGGCGCGCGGGCGCAAGGCGCGGGCGATTTAGTGCGCGAGATCCACGTCGAGGGCACCCAACGGATCGAGCCCGAGACGGTTCGCTCCTATCTCACGTTCCAGCAGGGAGAGATGTACGATCCGACGCGGATCGACAGCTCGGTCAAGAGCCTGTTCGCCACCGGCCTGTTCGCCGATGTGACCATCCGGCGCGAAGGCGGCAATGTGATTGTCGCGGTGGTGGAAAACCCCATCATCAATCGGATCGCTTTCGAGGGCAACAGCAAGCTTTCCGACGAAACCCTCACCAGCGAAACGACTCTGCGGCCGAGGAACATTTATACCCGCACCAAGATCCAAAACGACGTCCAGCGTATCCTTACGCTCTATCGCCGCAGCGGTCGCTTCGCCGCCACCGTCGAGCCGAAAGTCATCCGTCTGGAGCAAAACCGGGTGGATCTGGTGTTCGAAATCGACGAGGGCGCACCGACGGCAGTCCAGCGTATCCGCTTCGTCGGCAATAAGGAGTATGGGGACGGCCGGTTGCGCGACGTGGTTCGCACCAAGGAAACCCGCTGGTACCGGTTTTTGTCGTCGGACGACACCTACGATCCGGACCGCCTGACGCTGGATCGCGAACTGCTGCGCCAATTCTATCTCAACAAAGGATTCGCCGACTTTCGCGTCCTTTCGTCGATCGCGGAACTCACGCCCGACCGCAAAGACTTCTTTGTGACCTTCACGATCGAAGAAGGCGTCCGCTACCGCTTCGGCAAAATCGAAGTCGAGAGCGTTTTGCGCGGCGTGACGCCGAAAATGGCCGCGGAAGTCGTCGAGATCGAGGAAGGCGACTGGTACAACGGCAAGCTACTCGAATCGACCGTCGACGATCTGATCCTGCACGTCTCGGGGATGGGTCATCCGTTCGTCGACGTGCGACCGCGCATCGACCGCGATCGCGAAAAGCGCGTCATCAACGTCGCTCTTGAAATCGGCGAAGGTCCCCGTGTCTTCGTCGAGCGCATCGACATCTCCGGCAACGTCCGCACCCAAGATCGCGTGATCCGGCGGGAGTTCCGGTTGGCCGAGGGCGACGCCTTCAACGCCGCCAAATTGAAACGATCGCGCGAACGCATCAAAAATCTCGATTACTTCGAGAAGTTGAACGTCGAGCAGGTGCCGGGCAACGCTCCGGATAAGACCATCCTCAAGGCCGAGGTCGAAGAGAAATCCACCGGCTCGATTTCGCTCGGGGTCGGCTATTCGACCACCAACGGCGCGTTGACGGATGTCACGCTGCGCGAGCGCAACCTGCTCGGCCGCGGCCAGGACTTGCGGGTCGGCGGCCGCATCGCCCAGCGCGGCACCCAGATCGACCTCGGCTTCACCGAACCCGCCTTTCTCGACCGCGAATTGAGCGCGGGCGTGGATCTTTTCCACGTTACCCGCGATCTTATCGACGTCAGCGGCTACAAGTACAAGGCGACCGGCGGCGGCGTGCGCTCCGGTTACCTCATCACCGAGCGCCTCAGCCAGGGCTGGCGCTATACCTTGCGCAGCGTCGAACAGCAAAACTTCCGCGATGGCGTTTCCTCTCTCATCCGGAACGAAGATCCCTCGGTTGTATCGTCCGAGGTCGGGCATACCCTTGCCTACGATCGCCTCGATAGCACTGTCAATCCGACCACCGGATATTTTGCGCGAATGAACAACGATCTCGCCGGCCTGGGCGGCGACGTCAATTACCTGCGTAATCGTTTGACCGGCGGCAAGTACTTTTCGCTGGCCGACGACTGGGTGCTCGCGCTGCGCGGAACCGGCGGTTATATTACGCCTTACAGCGGCAAGACCGTGCGTGTCAGCGACCGGTTCATGGTCGGCGGTGACGACATCAGAGGCTTCCGCACCGGCGGCATCGGACCGCGCGATGGGTCCGGGGATACTCTTGGCGGCGAGTGGATGTACGCCGGCACCGCTGAAGTCGTGTTTCCGCTCGGCCTTCCCCCTGAATTGGGGGTCAAGGGAAAGGTGTTTACCGACATGGGGAGCGCCGGCAAGATCGACCCGACCAACTCGACCGTTAAAGACACCGGTTCCTTGCGCGCATCGCTCGGCGCCGGCGTTAATTGGGCCTCGCCGTTCGGCCCCGTCGGCTTGGATTTAGGCATTCCGATCCTCAAGGAAAGTTTTGACAAAACCGAGCTTATCCGCGTCAACTTCGGCACCAGGTTCTAGGAGATTGCTTTGAAAACATTCTACACGCTCGCTGTCTGTGCGCTGCTCGCCTCGGCGATCGTATCCACGCCCGCGCGGGCGCAGCAGCCGCCGGCGCCGCCCGAGCCGGTTGCACTGAGAATCGGCATGATCGACATCGACCAGATTCGCCGCGAGTCGTCCGCGGTCAAGGATGCGCGCGATCAGATCGCGACCTATCACAATACGATCCAGGCGGAAATCCAGAAGGAAGAAAACGAACTGCGCGACGCCAACCAGGAACTCGCCCGCCAGCGGACCGTGCTCGCCCCCGACGCCTTCAGCGAGGAAAGGCGCAAATTCGAAACGCGTCTCGTCGAGGTTCAGCGCAAGGTGCAGGAACGCCGCCAGGAACTGGACGACATCCAGAACGATGTCATGCGCCGGATGAACGAAGTCATGGCCGAGGTCGTCGTGGAGATTGCCCAGGAGCAGGGCTTCGGACTGATTCTTCGTCTCGATCAGTCGGTGTTCGCTGCCCAGCCGCTGCTCATCACTCAGACCGTGCTCGAACGTCTCAACAAGAAGCTGCCGTCCATCAAGATCGCCGAACCGGCAAGCCTCAAGGGCAAGGCCGGCGCGGCCAAAGGCGGCGCGACCAAGGCGGGCGCGGCGAAAGCCGGCGCCGCGAAGTCGGACCCGGCGAAGAAAAAGCAATAGAATAGGATCAGGATGGCCGACCCGCGTTTTTATGCCGTCGCCGGACCTTTCACGCTCGGCCAGTTGGCGGAAATCGCGGGCGCGGAGATCGCCGGCGCGGGCACGTCCGAAATGACCTTCGCCGACGTCGCGCCGTTGTCGGCGGCGGGAGCGCGCGATGTCAGCTTTCTCGACAACCGCCGCTATCTCGATGCTTTTCGCCAAAGTCGCGCCGGCGCGTGCCTGATTTCCCGGGAAGCCGCCGAGGCGGCGCCGCCGGGCATGCGTCTTCTGATCGCGAAGGACCCCTACCGGGCCTACGCCAAGGTTGCCGCCGCTTACTATCCGCCGTGCCCGCCCGAACCCGGTGTCCATCCGACCGCCTCGGTCGCGACCGACGCCCAGCTCGGTGAGGGTTGCCGGATTGACGCCGGCGCTGTCGTCGGCGCGCGCGCCGAAATCGGCCGGCGGTGCCGCATCGGTGCGACCGCGGTGATCGGCGACGGCGTCGTGATCGGCGACGATTGCACCGTCGGCCCCGGGGTCGCGCTCTCGCACGCCATTGTCGGCGCCCGAACGATCGTTCACGGCGGCGCCCGTATCGGCCAGGACGGATTCGGCTTCGCCCTCGGCGCCGACGGCCATCTGAAGGTGCCGCAACTCGGCCGCGTCGTGATCGGCGACGATTGCACCGTCGGCCCCGGGGTCGCGCTCTCGCACGCCATTGTCGGCGCCCGAACGATCGTTCACGGCGGCGCCCGTATCGGCCAGGACGGATTCGGCTTCGCCCTCGGCGCCGACGGCCATCTGAAGGTGCCGCAACTCGGCCGCGTCCTGATCGGCGACGACGTCGAAATCGGCGCCAACACCACGATCGACCGCGGCGCGGGACCCGACACCGTTGTCGGGGACGGGACCAAAATTGATAATCTGGTCCAAATCGCGCATAACGTCAGGATCGGGCGCGGATGCGTCATCGTCGCCCAGGTCGGCATTTCGGGCAGCACCCGGATCGGCGACTTCGTCATGCTCGGCGGCCAAGCTGGTCTCACCGGGCATCTCGTCGTCGGCGACGGGGCCAAGGTGGCTGCCCAGGCCGGGGTCATGCGGGACATCGAGCCGGGAACGACCGTCGGCGGCTCGCCCGCCATGCCCCAGCGTCAATGGCTCAAGAGCGTGGCGATGATCGAGCGGATGACACGGAAAGAATGACGACCATGGACAACACGCCCGCCAATTCCGGCACGGTCTTGGATATCAATCGCATCATGCGGCTGATTCCGCATCGTCATCCTTTCCTTCTGATCGATAAGGTGATCGGCCTTGTTCCCGACATCCGCGCGGTCGGAATCAAGAATGTCACCTACAACGAGCCGTTTTTTCAGGGCCATTTTCCGGGCCATCCGATCATGCCCGGCGTGCTGGTGATCGAATCCATGGCCCAGACGGCGGCGGTAATGGTGATGGAAACGCTGCAACGCACCACCGACAGCGGCGTGGTCGTTTATTTCATGTCGGTGGACGATGCCCGATTTCGCAAGCCGATCGTTCCCGGCGATACCCTTCACGTCCACGTCGAGAAACAGCACCGCCGGGGCAACGTCTGGAAATTCCGCGGCGAAGCCAAGGTCGAAGGGGCGGTGATGGCCGAAGCCGTGTTCACCGCCATGATCGTGGAGCCGAAATGAGCAATATCCATCCCACCGCCGTCGTCGACGGCAAAGCTCGCCTCGGCCCAGGCGTCGAAATCGGCCCGTACTGCTGCGTCGGTCCCGACGTGGAATTGAAGGAGGGAGTCCGGCTGATCTCCCACGCGGTCGTGACGGGCTCGACCACGGTGGGCGAGGGCACGTTGATCTATCCCTTCGCCTCGGTCGGCCATCCGCCCCAGGACCTCAAGTACAAGGGGGAGAAATCCCGCCTCGTCGTCGGCCGGCGCAACGTGATTCGCGAGCATGTTACCCTGAACCCCGGAACCGAGGGCGGCGGGATGCTGACCCAAACCGGAGACGAATGCCTGTTCATGGTCGGCGCGCACGTCGCCCACGACTGCCGGATCGGCAACCACGTCATCTTGGTCAACAGCGCGACCCTCGGCGGGCATGTCCGGGTCGAGGATTGGGCGATCCTCGGCGGCCTCTCGGCGGTGCACCAGTTCGTGCGCATCGGCAAGCACGCCATGGTCGGCGGCATGTCGGGGGTGGAGAACGACGTCATTCCCTACGGCTCGGTCACCGGCAACCGCGCACGGCTGTCGGGCCTCAACATCGTCGGGCTGAAACGGCGCGACTTCTCGCGCGACGTGATCCATGCGCTCCGCAACGCCTACCGTCTTCTGTTCGCCCAGGAAGGCACGATGACCGAGCGGCTGGAGGACGTCTCCGAGATGTTCCACGACAACGAGCCGGTCATGGACATCGTCAACTTCATCCGGGCGGATTCCTCGCGCGCGATCTGTCATCCCGTCCTGGACGATGCCGCCTAGGCTCGGCATCGTCGCCGGGGGCGGGACTCTGCCCAAACGCCTGATCGATGCCTGCCGGGCGTCCGCCCGGCCGTTTTTCGTCGTTGCCCTCGAAGGCCAGGCCGATCCCGGGGCTCTTGCAAACGTTCCGCACGCCTGGGTCCGGCTCGGCGCCGCCGGAGACGCGATCGCGCACTTGCGGAGCGAGGGTTGCACCGAGCTCGTTTTCGCGGGGTCGGTGCGCCGGCCGTCGCTCGCGAACCTTCGTCCCGACGGCTGGACGGCCTGGTTCCTGGCCCGCACCGGAGCGTTCGTGCTCGGCGACGACGGGCTGCTCGCCGCCTTGGTGCGCACGCTCGAGCGCGAGGAAGGTTTTCGCGTCGTCGGTGCCGAAACCGTCCTGCCCGAGCTGCTCGCCCGCGCGGGCGCTTACGGCCGCCTCGCCCCATCGGCCGAGGACGAAACCGACGTCGCCCAGGCGGTTGCCGCCGCCCTCGATCTCGGCGCGCGCGATCTCGGCCAAGCCGCCGTCGCCCGCGAGGGTTACGTCATCGCCCTCGAACACACCGACGGCACCGATGCCATGCTCGCAAGGCTGGCCGAAGACCCGGCGCCGCGGCCGCCCCGGGGGGTTTTGGCGAAGGTCCGCAAACCGGGACAGGAAGCGCGGGTCGACCTTCCCGCCGTCGGCCCCGAAACCGTGCGCTTGGCCGCCCGCGCCGGCCTCAAGGGTATCGTCATCGAGGCCGGAGGCGCGCTGGTCGCGGACGCGGACGAACTCGCTCGGGCCGCCGACGAAGCCGGCCTGTTCGTCGCCGGGGTTCGGGTGAGCCGGCGTTCTCCCCACCCGGTGCGGCCGGAGCCTTCGCCCGAGGGGCCGCTGGTCTTTCTGGTCGCGGGCGAGCCTTCGGGCGATGCGCTCGGCCAGCGCCTGATGGCGGCGCTCAAGAAAAAAACCCAGGGAAAAACCCGCTTCGCCGGCGTCGGCGGCGAAAAGATGGCGGCCGAAGGACTGGTCAGCCTGTTTCCCATGCGCGAAATCGCGGTGATGGGGCTGATCGAGGTCATCCCGCGCCTCAAAACAATCCTCGCGCGCATCGCCGAGACGGCGGAGCGGGCCGAACGCCTCAACCCCGACGCCGTCGTCACCATCGATTCGCCCGATTTCAACTTCCGCGTCGCCCGCCGCCTGAAGGGGAAGGGGATTCCGCTGATCCACTACGTCGCGCCGACGGTCTGGGCGTGGCGGCCCGGGCGCGCCCGCGCCTTCGCGCGCTTCCTCGATCATCTGATGGCGCTCTTGCCGTTCGAGCCGCCGCACTTCATACGGGAAGGTTTGGCGTGCACCTTCGTCGGCCACCCGGTTCTCGAATGCGGAGCGGGGGCGGGCGACGGCGCGGCCTTTCGCGCCCGTCACGGCATTTCGCCGCAAGCGCCGCTTTTGTGCGTGCTGCCGGGCAGCCGCCGCTCCGAGGTGCGCGCGTTGCTTCCGCCCTTCGGCGAAGCGGTCGGCTTGATCGTCAAGCAGGTTCCGGACTTGCGCCTAATCGTTCCGACGCTCGCCCCGGTCGCGGGCGAGGTTCGCGCCGCGGTAGCCGCCTGGCCGGGCGCGGTTGTGGTCGAAGGGGAAGGGGAGAAATACGACGCCTTCGCCGCCTGCGATGCCGCGCTCGCGGCGTCCGGCACCGTCTCGCTCGAACTCGCGCTCGCCGGTACGCCGCACGCGGTCGCCTACCGCGTCAATCCGCTCACCGCCTGGCTTGCGCGCCGGCTGATCCGCGTGCGTTTCGTCAATCTCGTCAACCTGGTTCTGGAGCGCGCGACCGTGCCGGAGCTTCTTCAGGAGGATTGCACCGGCGCAAAGCTCGCCGCCGCCGCCTTCCGGCTGCTGCGCGATGCGGGCGCGCGTGCGGCGCAAAAAGACGCCTTCGCCGAGGCGCTTCGCGGCCTCGGCCGGGGCGAGGGCGCGCCTTCGGAGCGCGCCGCCGAAGTGGTGCTGGCGACCATCGCCCGTTATGCTGAGGCGAAATGAGGCCCTTGCCATGACCGCTATTTCATCCAAACCCCGGATGCTGCACACCATGATCCGGGTGTTCGACCTGCAACGTTCGCTCGATTTCTATACCGGCGTCCTCGGCATGAGCCTGCTGCGCAAGAACGATTA
>MIAC01000045.1:8635-10665 GCA_001830475.1 Rhodospirillales bacterium RIFCSPLOWO2_12_FULL_67_15 | reverse complement strand
ATCTCGTCCCAGCGCCTGAGGATTTCGGGCTCGCGCTTGGCCAGCCCCGCCTTCATCGGGAAGGACGTGTCGGGCAAGAAGACGGTGGCCTTGTAGTCGGGGCGGTTCATGACGCCGTCAGGATGCGCCGAGCGCGCAGGCTGTCTTCGGCGATTTGCGCGCGCAAGGAATCGATCCCGTCGAAAGTCCGTTCGCGGCGCAGGTGCTCGATCAGCCGGACCCTCAGGCGCCGGCCGTAGAGATCGCCGGCGAAGTCGAAAAGAAAGACCTCCAGCACCTCGACCTCGCCGCCGAAGGTCGGCCGCCGGCCGATGTTGGCGACACCGTCGCGCCAAAGGGGTTCGCCCTCGAGCTTGCTCTCGTCTTCGATCGCGGCGCGGACGGCGTAAACCCCGCCGGCGGGGCGAAGATGATCCCGGAGCGAGATATTCGCGGTGGGAAAGCCGAGCGTGCGTCCGCGCGCCTCGCCGCGCATCACCCGTCCTTCGATCTCCGGAGCGCAGCCGAGGATGGCGGCGGCGGCGGCGACGTCGCCCCGGCGCAGCGCGTCGCGCGCGCGGCTCGACGACAAAACCTCGCCCGCCTTGTCGCGCACGGCGTGGACGGCGGTGACGTCGAAACCGAGGGCGCGGCCGGCCCGCAGGAGAAGCTCGCAGTTGCCGGCCCGCCCCTTGCCGAAGACGAAGTCGTAGCCGGCAACGACTTGACCCGCGCGGAAGCCCTCGATCAGCACGTGACGGATGAACTCGTCGGCCGAAAGCGAGGCGAACGCGGCATCGAAGCGGAGCGCGACCAGGAAGTCGACTCCGATTTCGGCGATGAATCGCGCCTTCGCCCGGAGCAGGGTCAGCCGGAACGGCGGATCGCCCGGGCGGAACAGGTTGCGCGGATGGGGCTCGAAGGTGAGCACCGCCCATGGCCGCCCGTGGGCGTGGGCGAGCTGGCCGGCTTCCGCGATCACCGCCCGGTGGCCGCGATGGACGCCGTCGAAGTTGCCGATGGCGACGGCCGCCCCTTGCAGGGTGGCGGGCAGGTCGCGGAGGTGCCTGAAGATCCGCATGGGGGGCCGAAGGTGCCCCCGGCCCGGGGTCGGGTCAAGGGCGAATCCTCAGTCGATTCAAGGTGCTTCGGGCCGATCAGACCTTGCGGGTGGGGACCATGACGGTGGCTTCGCCGTCCAGCACCACCTTGCCCTTGACCAGGCACTGGGTCTTGAGTTCGGCGAAGTGCTTTTCCGGGATCAGCTTGGTCACCGTGGCCCGGGCGATGACGGTATCCCCGGACTTGACCGGCCCCTTGAAGCGCAGCGCCTGACTGACGTAGATACACCCCGGCCCCGGCATCTTGGTGCCGATGACGGTGGAGATGAAGCTCGCCGTCAGCATGCCGTGCGCGATCCGGCCCTGGAACATGGTCTCGGCGGCGAATTCGTGGTTGAGGTGGACGGGGTTGATGTCGCCCGAAACGCCTGCGAACATCACGATATCGGCGTCGGTCACGGTCTTGCCGTAGATGTCGTACATGCCCTCCTTCAGGTCCTCGAAGTAGTAGCCGTGAAGAAGGTCTCGGTCGCTCAACTGTTCCATGGGAAGGTCCTTGGCTGAAGGCGCGGCGCGGCAACGGCCATACTAAGCTTCGGGACCCCGGCGGGCAATCCGGGGCGGTCCCCAGGGGTGTTCGGGAAAAAGGCGCATGGAATCTCGGGGAAGAAGACGGCGGATCGGATTTCTCGCCCTGGGATTGGTCCTCGCGGCCCAAGGGGCGGTCGCCGAGATCAGCTTCGATCTTCCCCTCGTCTGCCGGCCTGGGGCGGATTGTTGGGTGGTCAATTACGTCGACCTCGACCCCGGCTCCGGCGTGCGCGATTACGCCTGCGGCCGGGCGAGCTATGACGGCCACAAGGGCGTGGATTTCGCCGTGCGCGATCTCGCTCTGGTCGCCGAGGGCGTGCCGGTGCGCGCGGCCGCGGCCGGCGAAGTCCAGCGCGTGCGCGACGGCATGGCGGACGCGGCCGTTCCCCAGGGTCCGGC
>MIAC01000045.1:8425-8614 GCA_001830475.1 Rhodospirillales bacterium RIFCSPLOWO2_12_FULL_67_15 | reverse complement strand
TGACGTCGCCGGACGCGAATGCGGCAACGGCGTCGTCATCGGCCACGGGCAAGGCTGGACGACCCAGTATTGTCATCTGCGCAAGGGCAGCATTGCGGTGAAGCCCGGCCAACGGGTTGCCGCTGGGGCCGCGATCGGCTTGGTCGGCCAGTCGGGTCTCGCCGAGTTTCCCCATGTGCATCTCGAGGT
>MIAC01000045.1:5356-8395 GCA_001830475.1 Rhodospirillales bacterium RIFCSPLOWO2_12_FULL_67_15 | reverse complement strand
CCGTGGGGTGGAACCGGGCGGAGACGCGTGCGGCCTCGGGGCGAAGCCGCTCTGGAGCGGGCCCGCGCGCGCGGCGCTTTCGCCTTATCGGCCAAGCGCGATTTACAATGGCGGTATCACGGTCGAGACGCCCGATCCCGCCGCGGCACGGCGGGGCCTCCATCGCGAGACGACGGTGAGCGGGTCCGCGCCCGCGCTCATCGCTTGGGCTGACATCTTCTGGGTCGCGGCGGGCGACCGCATCCGTATCCGTCTCTTCGGCCCGAAGAACGAAGTCCTGGCGGACAACACGCAGCCGGTCGAAAAGCTTCAGGCCCGACGGTTCATCTACGCCGGAGTGCGGCGCAAGACCCCGGCTTGGCCGGCCGGCATCTACCGCTCCGAGATCTTAGTGTTTAGGGACAAAGACGGCCGCACGGCCGAAGAAACGCGTTTCGAGCACGCCCTCGAGGTCCGTTGAATTCAATGCGCCGTCCGATACTGGCGGCGGGCGACGAGCTTCGGGGCCGGTCCGAGGGGCCGCGTCATGCCGGGAGATGCGCCTTCCCTTGCCGTGCGGGTCATTCTCGCGCGGGCCCTTTTTTGCGGGCGCGGGTTGGCGGGGGCGACGGCGAAGTCGTCGGCCCGGAACAGGACCATGCGACCCGAAGACGACGATCCCGGAATCGGACTCGCGACATCCCCGCGCCGCCGCGCCAGCGCGGCGAGCGTGCGCCGGACGATCGCGTGGCGCTCGGGGCGCTCGTATCGCCGCCGCGCGTGCACGGCGGCGATGGCGACGACGGCTTCCGCCACGGCCACGGCACCGGGCCTCTCCTCGCACCAGAGCAGGAACGCGCCGACCGTCCACGGATGCGCGGGCAGCGGACAGAGCGCAAGCCGGCGGCACCAGGCGGCGAATGCCCGCCAGGTGGGGTCGTGGATGGTTCCCTTCGTCGGCGCGTGCACGATGGTTGCGCCTTTCCGGTCGAACGGTTTGACCGTGGAAACTGATCTCTGGCCCTGCTCGGGTCCGTTGCTTAAGCTTGCCGCTTCTGGCCGGAGACGTAAGCGCGCCGCGTTCGGCGGCGGCAAAAAGAAGAATCCGCCCCGGTCCGGGGCGAGGAGAATATTATATGCGAGAATACCGGATTGCCGCCATACCCGGCGATGGCATCGGGACCGAGGTGATCGGCGCCGGCCTGGAGGTTCTGCGCGCCTTGGAAAAGCGCGACGGCGGCTTCCGCCTCGCGGTCGAACACTTGCCCTGGGGGTCCGACTACTACCGCCGCAATGGCCGGATGATGCCCGAAAATGGGCTTGAATTGCTCAAGGGCGTGGACGCGATCTACTTCGGGGCGGTGGGCGATCCCGGCCTTCCCGACCACGTCACCCTGTGGGGGTTGAGGCTCGCCATCTGCCAGGGGTTCGATCAGTACGCCAACGTTCGCCCGGCCCGGCTTCTGCCCGGCATTCCGGGGCCGCTCCGCGCGGTCAAGCCCGCCGAGTTCGATTGGATCATCGTCCGCGAGAACACCGAAGGCGAATACTCCGGCGCCGGCGGTCGGGTCCACCGCGGCCTGCCCGAGGAAGTCGGCCTCGATGTCGCCGTCTTCACCAGAACGGGCGTCGAACGGATCATGCGCTTCGCCTTCGCGCTGGCAGGGGCGCGCCCGCGCAAGCGGCTTACCGTGGTGACCAAGTCGAACGCGCAGCGCCACGGCATGGTGCTGTGGGACGACGTTCTGGCCGAGCTGCGGGGCGACTATCCCGACATCGCGATGGACAAGATGCTGGTGGACGCCATGACGACGCGCATGGTGCTGAAGCCCGAAACCCTCGACGTGGTCGTCGCCACCAATCTCCACGCCGACGTGCTGAGCGACCTCGCCGCCGCGCTCAGCGGCAGCCTCGGGATCGCGCCGACCGCGAATCTCAACCCCGAACGCAAGTTCCCGTCCATGTTCGAGCCGATCCACGGTTCGGCCTTCGACATCGCCGGCCGGGGAATCGCCAATCCGCTGGGGTCGTTCTGGACCGCGGCGATGATGCTCGAGCACCTCGGCGAAAAGGCGGCGGCCGGGCGCCTGATGGGCGCGATCGAACGCACGACCGGCGAAGGCAAGTTCCTCACCCCCGACCTTGGCGGCCGGGCGACCACGCGCGAGGTGACGGATGCGGTCTGCCGGGCGATCGCCGGCGATAATAGCTAGTCCTTGTGGATAACTTTCGGATCGGCCCAGGAGCGGGTAGAGGGCAAATCTGGGAGTGCTCTCCCGGTTGTCTTAGCCTCGGCAAGGGCTGATAATACTTTGCTTAACCCACAACCCGGCAAAGACCGGGCTAAGGACGGGAGGAGTCCATGACCAAGCCTAAGCAAAGTAAGGGATTGATGACCCGCCGCCAGATCATGCGGGTGGCGGGCGCGACGGGTCTCGCGGCGGCCGCAGGGCCGTTTTTCCACGTGCGGCCGGCGCAGGCCGCCAAGGAACTCAAGATCTTGCACTGGAGCCATTTCGTTCCCCGCTACGACAAATGGTTCAACACCAACTACGCGGTCGAGTGGGGCAAGAAGAACGACACCAAGGTCACGGTCGACAACATCAACATCGCGCTCTTGAACAGCCGCGCCGCCGCCGAGGTTTCGGCGCAGAAGGGGCACGACCTCATCCTTCTCAACTGGCCGCCGCCGTCGTTCGAGGATCAGGTGGTGGACATGGCGGATGTCTACAAGGAGGTCGAGAAGAAGTGGGGTAAGCCGATCGACCTCGCCGTCAAGAGCACCTACAACCCGAAGACCAAGAAGTACTTCGCCTTTTCCGACAGCTTCGTTCCCGATCCGGTCAACTACCGCACCGACCTTTGGGGCGACATCGGCATGAAGCCGAACACTTATGACGACGTGCGGATCGGCGGCAAGAAGATCAAGGACAAGACCGGCATCCCGGTCGGCATCGGCCTATCGGCCGAGATCGACACCGGCATGGCCATGCGCGCGATCATGTACTCCTTCGGCGCCAGCGAACAGGACCCCGCCGGCAACCTCATCATCAAGTCGCC
>MIAC01000045.1:0-5290 GCA_001830475.1 Rhodospirillales bacterium RIFCSPLOWO2_12_FULL_67_15 | reverse complement strand
GGCGTGGGATGCCTCCTCCAACAACCGCCAGATGCTGGCGGGAAAATCCTCGCTCGTGCTCAATGCCATCTCGGTGACGCGCACGGGCGAGAACGACAAGCTGCCGATCCACTCCAAGATCGGACTCGCCAAGTCGGCGAAGGGGCCGGTGCGTCAGATCGGCCTCGAGCACGTGATGAACTGCTATATCATCTGGAAGTTCTCGTCCAACGTCGACGGCGCCAAGAAGTTCCTGATCGACTACATGAACAACTTCGGTAAGGCGTTCGAGGAGAGCGAGTTCTACAACTTCCCCTGCTTCTCCAATTCCGTGCCCAACTTGAAGCAGCAGATCGCCAAGGACGCCAGGGCGGACCCGCCCGACAAGTACAAGGTGCTGGAGGACGTTCTCGACTGGGCGACCAACGTCGGCTATCCCGGCTATTCCACCGCCGCCATCGACGAGACGTTCAATACCTGGGTGCTGAACACCATGTTCGCCAAGGTCGCGACGGGCTACGAAACGCCGGAGGCGGCGCTCGATCTGGCCGAAGCGGCGATGAAACGCATCTGGGCCAAGTGGAAGGAAAGGGGAATGCTCTGAGATCCCGGCCCGGCCGTCTTTCGGCCGGGCGCCTTGCATTTCGGCCCGCGACGGCGGGCCAAGCGGCGGGAAGGCTTCGGCCAGCCGAGGCCTTCCCGTCCGTTTGCGGGCCTAGCCCACGTCGCAAACAAGTGAGGACGAACCATGGCGACCGTCGAGACCAGGCGTATCGTCAAGAATTTCGGCGACGTGCGGGCCGTGGACGGCATCGACCTCGCCGCCGGCGAAGGCGAACTTCTCGTCCTGCTCGGCCCTTCGGGCTGCGGCAAGACGACGCTGATGCGCGTGATCGCGGGGCTCGAGCGCCCGACCTCGGGCGAAGTGATCATCGCCGGCGAAGTGGTCAACGACTTCCCCCCCCGCGCCCGCAACATCGCCATGGTCTTTCAGTCCTATGCCCTCTACCCGCACATGACGGTCGGGGGCAACATCGCTTTCCCCCTGAAGGCGCGCGGCATGCCGCGCGACGAAATCGCCAAGAAGGTTCGCTGGGCGGCGGAGATGTTCCACATCGGACGGCTGCTCGAGCGCAAGCCCCGGCAGCTTTCCGGCGGCGAGCGCCAGCGCGTCGCGCTCGCCCGCGCCGTGGTGCGCGAGCCGGTCGTTTTCCTGCTCGACGAGCCGCTCTCGAATTTGGACGCCAAGCTGCGCAACACCGCCCGCGACGAGCTCAAGCAATTCCAGCGCCAGCTCGCCACCACCTCGATCTACGTCACCCACGACCAGGTCGAGGCGATGGGGCTCGGCGACCGCATCGCCGTGCTGAACGAGGGCAAGGTGCGCCAGATCGG
The DNA here is from genome assembly GCA_001830475.1 of Rhodospirillales bacterium RIFCSPLOWO2_12_FULL_67_15. Lineage (GTDB taxonomy): Bacteria > Pseudomonadota > Alphaproteobacteria > Rhodospirillales > 2-12-FULL-67-15 > 2-12-FULL-67-15. The sequence goes on along the minus strand of MIAC01000045.1, from coordinate 3,916 downwards.
CACGCCGCAGCAGATCTACGACGAACCCGCCGATACCTTCGTCGCCACCTTCATCGGCTCGCCGCCGATGAACCTGGTGGAGCACGAGGGCGTCACCCTCGGCTTCCGGCCCGAAGCCTTCCTGCCCCGGGAGATTGGTGGCGGGCAGGAATCCTACGACGTGTTCCCCTTCCGCGCGACCCGGATCGAGTATCTCGGCGCCGACCGCCTAGTCTACGGCGTGCTCGAGCCGCCCTTTCGGGACGCCCACGTCATCTCCAAGCTGCCGAACAACGTCCGCGCCGCCGTCAATCCCGGCGAGCGCCACGATTTCGTCGTCCGCGCGCGCGACGTCAACCGGTTCGATCCCGAGACCGGACTGCGGATAGGGTAGGCCGCCCATGACAGCCGCCGCGACCGCCCGCCCCGGCTTTTTCACCCGTCTCGCCGACGACGAGCGCTGGCTGATGCGCCTGATGATCGCGCCCACGATCATCTACATCGTGGCGCTGGTCGGCTATCCCTTCTTTCTTTCCCTCTATTACAGCGTGACCGACATCCATATCGGAACCAGGACGCTGAATTTCGTCGGTCTGAAAAACTACCAGAACATCATGGAAAGCGGGGCCTTCTGGACCGCGCTCAAGAACACCTTCGTCTTCACCATCGTCTCCCAGCTTTTGGTGCTGGTGCTGGCCAAGATTCTCGCCATGGCCCTGGTCAAGGACTTCCGCGGCAAGTGGCTGGTGCGGTTCCTGATCCTGCTGCCGTGGGTCGCGCCGATCTCCATGGGCAGCATCGGCTGGCTGTGGATCTTCGATTCGATCTACAGCCCCATCAACTGGGTGCTGCGCTGGGCGGGACTGCTCGGCCCCAACCAGTGGCCGATCTGGCTCGGCCAACCGGATTTGGCGATGGGTTCGATCATCGCGGTCCACGTCTGGCGGATGCTGCCCTTGGCCACCGTCATCATCCTCGCCGGGCTGAGCTCGATCCCCCAGGACATCCACGACGCCGCCGACGTGGACGGCGCCGGCTTCTGGCGCAAGCTGTTCACGGTCACGATCCCGCTGGTGATGCCGATATTGCTGGTCGCGCTCCTGTTCGGCACCGTATTCACCTTCACCGACATGATCGTGATCTTCGTACTGACCCGCGGCGGGCCCTACGACACGACCCAGGTGTTGGCGAGCCTGGCCTTTTTCACCGGCATCCAGGGCAGCGACCTGTCCGAGGGCGCGGCCATCTCGCTCTTCCTTTTCCCGGTCCTGGTCGCCATCGCCATCGCCTTCCTGCGCATGGCGCGCCGGGCGGAGGTGACGTGATGTCCGCCGGCTGGTATCGGGCGCAACGCGCCGCCGGCGCCGTCGGCCATTTCGGCGTGCTCGCGACGTTCGTCACGTTTCTCGCCTTTCCCTTCTATTGGATGCTGATCACCACGTTCAAGACGACCCAAGACCTTCACGACACCAAGAACAACCCGTTCATCTTCAACGACCCGCCTACGCTGCACCACATCCGGGTGCTGTTCGAGGACACGGCCTTCATCCAATGGCTGATCAACACCGCCTGGGTCGGCGTGCTGGTGGTGATCATCACGCTCGTCTTCGCCCTGCCCGCGGGCTACAGCCTGGCGCGGGCCACCGGCCGCTGGAGCCAGATGCTCGCCATCGGCATCTTCCTTACTTATCTCGTGCCGCCGACCATCCTGTTCATCCCGTTCGCGCGCATCATCGCCAACCTCGGTCTGCAAAACTCGCTGTGGTCGCTGGTGCTGGTCTATCCCAGCTTCACGATCCCCTTCTGCACCTGGTTGCTGATGGGCTTCTTCAAGGCGATTCCGCGCGACCTCGAGGACGCGGCGATGATCGACGGCCTGAGCCGCTTCGGCGCCTTTGTCCGCGTCGTGATTCCGATTTCGGTCGCTGGCGTGCTCACGGTCGTCATTTTCACCTTCACCCTGGTGACGCAGGAGTTCGTCTACGGCGTGACCTTCATCACGACCTCGTCGAACTACACCGTCAGCGTCGGCGTGCCCACCTTCCTCGTCCGCGGCGACGTCTATTTCTGGGGTTCGATGATGGCGGCGGCCCTGATCGCGAGCCTGCCGATCGCGGTGCTCTATAATTTCTTCGTCGAGCGCTTCGTGGTCGGTTTCACCGTCGGCGCGGTGAAGTAGGCGGGAATCGCCCCTCGCGCCGCCCGTCCCCGTCCATGGGGTTTTGCCGATGTATTATAGAGGGTTGACGGGCCCGGGGGCCGAGGAAGCGCCGCCGCCGGCGCGCACGGGGTGCCCTGTTTCGCGCCGCCCCGGGATTTGCTAGTCTTTTGCAGTTGAACCGGAACGGACAGGGAGAATTCCGTCATGCGTGTTCCAACCCAACCTCGTTTCCGCGCCGTCCTCGTCGCCTCCGCCTTCTTAGGCCTCGGCGCCTTCCTTGGCGCCCCGGCGAACGCGAACGATCCCGCGGCGCCGCCCCAGGATCCGCTGGAATCGGTCAACCGCGCGACCTCCGAGTTCAACGCGGCCTTGCGCAAGGGGTTTCTCGATCCGCTGGTGGACGGCTACCGGGCGGTGACGCCGGCGGACATGCAGAAGGCCATCTCCAACGTCTTCTCCAACCTGAGCGAACCGGTGACGGCGGGATCGAGCCTGCTCCAGGGCGATACCGAGAACGCCTCGACCGCGACCCAGCGCTTTTTCATCAACACCCTCGCCGGCGTCGGCGGCCTCGCCGATCCGGCGAGCGAAGCGGGCCTCAAGCAGCGGCGCGAGGACCTGGGCCAGGCCATGGGCGTGCAAGGCATCGCCCCGGGCCCGCACATCGTGCTGCCGATCTTCGGGCCGAGCAACCTGCGCGATGCCACCGGCGACATCCTGATCGGACTCGTCAACCCGGCGCCGCTCGCGCTCAAGGCCGCCGACGCGGGCGTTTCCTACGCCGACAAGAAGGACGCCATCAACGCCGCGACCGAGGGCGCGTTGGACCGCTACACGGTCGAACGCGACGCCTACGAGCAGCATCGCCGCTTCCTGGTGAACAACGGCGAGGGCCCTGCGCTCGCCTTCCCCGATATCAACGCCGACGACAAGGATACGGTCGCCGAAACCCGTCGCTGAGATCGGTTTCCGTTTCAGAGCCCCCGCGCGATCCCCGCGCGGGGGTTTTCGTTTGATATTTAGTTTCCGACCCAGAACGAAAACACGAGCGAGACCGTGACCACGGACGCGAGCGTGGAGATCAGGATTCCGCTCGAAGCCCGCTGGACGTAAACGCCGTAATGCTGGGCGACGACGAAACAGTTGGCGCCCGACGGCAACGCCGCCATCACCACCGCGACGGTCGCCCACTGGGGCTCGACCGCAAAGACGTGGAAGGCGAGAACCCAGGTGACGAACGGATGGACCAGGAGCTTGACCGCGACCATCGCGCCGACCTCGCCGAGGTCCTGGCGGATCGGCTTGCCGACCAGGAAGAGCCCGATCGCGAACAACGCGCACGGACCCGCGGCGGCGCCGAGCAAATCCAGAAACGTGGCGACCGGCGTGGGCAGTCCCAACCCGGTCAGCGACCATAACACCCCCAAAAGCGCGGGCATCACCAGCGGGCTGCGCAAGACGGCGAAGGCGGCGTCGCGCGCGATCCGGGCGCCTTCCGTTCGCCGGCGCGGGTCGGTTTCGATCAGGACCGTCACGATCGCGACGATGGTGATGGTCATGAACACGGTCGCGACGATGGCGGGCAGCGTCCCCGCCGGGCCGAACGCGACCAGCGCGAGCGGAATCCCCATGTAGCCGCTGTTGGCGAAGATTCCGCCCATGGCGAACAGGCTGGCCTCGGCTGGCCCGTTCTTGAAAACGACGCGGGCCAGCGCCAGCGCCGCGGCGTACACCGCGAGCATGCCGCCGCCGTAAGCCGCGAGGAACGTCGGATCG
>MIAC01000044.1 GCA_001830475.1 Rhodospirillales bacterium RIFCSPLOWO2_12_FULL_67_15 | reverse complement strand
AGCCTGCGAACTTGGGAGTAATATGGGCCACGCCTGAAAAAAATCAACGCCGGTAAGGTCTTGCCGAAAAAGGGGGTTTTCTTAAGACTCGGGCCGGGAAAAGGGTTTCGGGCGACTAGTCCGCCCGTCCCGGCCTATATAAAATTCGCACTCCGGGACCGGGACGCGCTTTCGGGTTTCCCGAACTTTGCAGGAAAGACGCGCCATTGACGGATTCTTCCTCCTTCAAGGCCACTCATACCTCGGCCGACCATTGGGCCCACGCCGCCAAGGCCTGCGTCGATTCGCTGCTGCCGCTGCCCGAGGGCGCGAACCTCGGCTTCGTCTACGCCACCGACCGCCTCGCCGAGGATTTCGGCAGCATCCTCGCCTACCTGCGCCAGAAGACCGGGATCGAACACTGGGTCGGCAGCATCGGTATCGGCATTTGCGGCAACGACGCCGAATACTTCGACCGGCCGGGGCTTGCGGTCATGGTCGGCGCCATGCCTAAGGATTCCTTCCGCATTTTCCCCTCGCTCGCGAAAGGCACCGACGAGCTTTCCGGCGAGATCCGCGCCTGGATGAAACGCGCGCCCTCGGTCTTCGGCGTCGTCCACGCCGACCCCGAGAACGCCGAGGCGCCCAGGCTCCTGGCATCGCTCGCAGCAGGGGGCGCGGGCTTTCTCGTCGGCGGGCTCACGTCCTCGCGTGGCGCCCTCTACCAGATCGCCGGCCGGGTGACGGGCGGGGGCGTGTCGGGGGTCCTGTTCGCGCCCGGGGTCGCGGTGGCGACCGGCCAAAGCCAGGGCTGCGCCCCGGCGGGTCCCGTCCACACGGTCACGGACGCGGTCGAGAACGTCGTCGTCGCCCTCGACGGCCGGAAGCCGATCGAGGTGCTGAAGGAGGACCTTGGGGTCAAAAGCGCGCGCGGGCTCCATGCGCTGATCGGCTCGATCCACGCCGCCTTTCCGGTCGAGGGATCCGACACCGGCGATTATACCGTGCGCACCCTGGTCGGCGCCGACCCGGTGCGCGGCTGGCTCGCGGTCGGCGGGCCGGTGGCGGCCGGCGACCGGATCATGTTCGTCCGGCGCGACCCGAAAAGCGCCGAAACCGACCTCGTGCGCATGGCCAGGGGCCTCAAACACCGGGCCGGCGGCCGGCCCAAGGCCGGGCTCTACATCAGCTGCATCGCCCGCGGCGTCGGCATGTTCGGCCGCGAGGGCCGCGAGATCGGGCTGATCCGCGAGCAGCTCGGCGATTTTCCCCTGGTCGGGTTCTCCGCCGGCGGCGAGATTTCCAACGCCCGCCTCTACGGCTATACAGGGATTCTCGTCCTCTTTCTCTGACATGGCCCCGGCCCATGCGTCTGTTCGTCGCCCTGCCGCTGTCCGAGGACGCCCGCGCGCGCTTGGCCGCCTTGCAAAGCGGCGTGCCCGGCGCGCGCTGGGTCGCCAAGGACAATCTTCACGTGACGCTCCGCTTCATCGGCGAAACCGACCGCCTCGGCGCCGAGGAGTTGGACGCGGGGCTGGCCGGCGTCCGCGCCCCGGCCTTCGGTCTCACCCTCTGCGGGGTCGGCTTCTTCGACCGCGGAAGGTACGCGCACACCCTGTGGGCGGGGGTGGAGCGGCCCGAGCCGGTTGTCTTCCTGCGCGACAAGATCGAATCGGTCGCGGTCCGCGCGGGGTTCGCGCCGGAGCGGCGCAAGTTCTCGGCGCACGTGACCCTCGCCCGCCTCGCCGACGTGCCGAGCGTCCGGCTCGGGCCTTATCTCGAAACCCGCCCCGGCTTCGCCGCCGGGCCCTACCCGATCACCCGCTTCACCCTGTACGAGAGCCGCCCGGGCGGCGACGGCGTCCACTACGAGCCGCTCGCCGAGTATCCGCTCGCGGGCGTCGGCTGAAACTTATTTCATTGCGACGATGAACAGCCGGCGGAAGGGAAAAAGCGTGGTTCCGTCGGCACGGCGAG
>MIAC01000043.1 GCA_001830475.1 Rhodospirillales bacterium RIFCSPLOWO2_12_FULL_67_15 | reverse complement strand
TCAACCTCGCCGACTACTTCCGCGCCAACCGCATGAGCTTCAAGCCGGTGGTGATCGAGAAGCTGGAGGAGGTGCTGAACGCCTACTTCGCCGGGCGCTGCGACGTCTACACCACCGACGTGTCGGGCCTCGTCTCGGTGCGCGCCTCGCGCGCGCCCAATCCCGCCGAGCACGTGATCCTGCCCGAGGTCATCTCCAAGGAGCCGCTCGGGCCGGCGGTGCGCCACGGCGACGACCGCTGGTTCGACGTGGTGAAGTGGTCGATGTTCGCCATGATGGAGGCCGAGGAGCTCGGCCTCAGCTCGAAGAACATCGACCAGCAGGCCGCGAGCGCCAACCCGGCGATCCAGCGCTTCGTCGGCTCGACCGGGGACATCGGCAAGATGCTCGGCCTCGACGCCAAGTGGGCGCACAACGTCGTGAAGCAGGTCGGCAACTACGCCGAGAGCTTCGACGCCAACCTCACGCCCCTGGGCTTCGAGCGCGGGCTGAACCGCCTCTGGAACAAGGGCGGCATCATGTACCCGATCCCGATCCGCTAGCCGTTTGAAGGCCAGGCAGATCGCCTACCAGGCCGCGGCGCTCGCGGCCGCGGCGGCGATCGCCTGGTTCTTCGTCTCGAACGCGGCCGCCAACCTGGAGGCGCGCAGGATCGCGAGCGGGTTCGGCTTCCTGAGCCGCGAGGCGGGCTTCGAGATCGGCGAGAAGTTCTTCCTCACCTACAGCGCCGCCGACAGCTACCTGCGCGCGCTCGCGGTGGGGGTCCTGAACACCCTGGGCGTGGCGCTGATCGGCATCGTGGCTGCCACGGTGCTCGGCGCCGCGATCGGGCTTTCCCGGCTCTCGCCGAACTTCCTCCTCAGGAGCCTGGGCGGCGCGTACGTCGAGTTCTTCCGCAACGTGCCGCTGCTGGTGCAGCTCTTCTTCTGGTATGCGCTCATCACCGAGGGCCTGCCGCACCCGCGCGAGGCGCTCTCGCCGCTGCCCGGGGTGTTCCTCTCCAACCGCGGCGTGCTGCTGCCTTCGCTCGAGGGGGTGCCGCGCCTGGAAGGCTTCAATTTCGTCGGCGGCACCGCGATCACCCCCGAGTTCGCGGCGCTGCTCGCCGGCCTTGCCGTCTACACCGCGGCGTTCATCGCCGAGATCGTGCGCGCGGGCGTGCTCGCCATCGAGCGGGGCCAGTGGGAGGCGGCGCAGGCCGTGGGCCTGACGCGCGGCCAGGCGCTGCGCCACGTGATCGTGCCCCAGGCGCTGCGCGTGGTCGTGCCGCCGCTCGCGAGCCAGTACCTCAACCTCACCAAGAACAGCTCGCTCGCGGTGGCCATCGGCTATCCCGACCTCGTGTCGATCGCCAACACCACCATGAACCAGACCGGGCAGGCGATCGAGGGCATCGCCATCATCATGGGCGTATACCTCACCATCAGCCTGTCGATCTCGGCGTTCATGAACTGGTACAACGCTCGGATCTCACTTAGATGAAGTGGATCCGCGACAGTTTCTTCTCGGGATGGCTGAGCAGCGCCGCGACCCTGCTGATCCTCTTCCTCCTCTGGAAGAGCGTTCCGCCGTTCATCGACTGGGCGTTCCTCGACGCGGTCTGGCGCCCCGACTCCAAGGCCTGCCGCGCCGGCGAGGGCGCCTGCTGGGGCTTCATCGCCGACAAGCACCGCTTCATCCTGTTCGGCACCTACCCCTACGACGAGCACTGGCGCCCGGCGCTGTCGAGCGCGCTGCTCGTCACGCTTTGGGTGTTTTCCGGGTTCCGCCGCTTCTGGAATTGGAAACTGATTCCCATCTGGTCGGTGGGATTACTTGTGATTGCCGTCCTGATGTGGGGCGGCCTGTTTGGCCTGACCTATGTCGAGAACGAGCGCTGGGGCGGGCTGATCCTCACGCTGCTGCTCTCGACCTTCGGCGTGGCGTTCGCCTTTCCGCTGTCCATCGCGCTCGCCCTGGGCCGGCGCTCGAGCATGCCGGTGATCCGCTGGCTTTGCGTGGCCTACATCGAGCTCATCCGCGGCGTGCCGCTCATCAGCCTGCTGTTCATGGCTTCCGTGATGCTGCCGCTGTTCCTCCCCGAGGGGGTGACGATCAACAAGCTGCTGCGCGCGCAGATCGCGATGATCCTCTTCGCCGCGGCGTACCTCGCGGAAGTGGTGCGCGGCGGCCTGCAGGCGATCGACCGCGAGCAGTACGACGCCGCCGCGGCGATCGGCCTGGGCTACTGGGGGCAGATGGGCTTCATCATCCTGCCGCAGGCGCTGCGCATCGCCGTGCCGCCGCTCGTCAACACCATCGTCGCCTTCTTCAAGGACACCTCGCTGGTGCTGATCATCGGCCTGTTCGACCTGCTCTCGACCATCAAGGTCTCGCTCAACGAGCCGGCCTGGAGCGGCTTCGGCGTCGAGGCCTACGTCTTCGCGTCGCTGCTGTACTTCGTCTTCTGCTTCGCCATGTCGGCCTACAGCCGGCGCCTCGAGCGCCCGGCTCTTGAGCGCGCCGCCGCGAGGGCGGCGGACGCCGCGTGAGCTGAGCCGCTTTTG
>MIAC01000042.1 GCA_001830475.1 Rhodospirillales bacterium RIFCSPLOWO2_12_FULL_67_15 | reverse complement strand
CCCGCGCAAGCCCGCCTGGATCCGCGTCAAGGCGCCGACCTCCAGGGAATACGGCGAGACGCGGCGCACATTGCGCGAATTCGGCTTGCACACGGTCTGCGAAGAGGCGGCGTGCCCCAACATCGGCGAATGCTGGTCGAAGGCGCACGCCACCTTCATGATATTGGGCTCCGTCTGCACGCGGGCCTGCGCCTTCTGCAACGTGGCGACCGGGAACCCAAGGGGCGCGCTCGATCCGCACGAGCCCGACAACGTCGCGTTGGCGGTGGCGCGGCTCGGCCTCAAGCACGTCGTCGTCACCTCCGTGGACCGCGACGATCTCGACGACGGCGGGGCGGGGCATTTCGCCAACACCATCGCCGCGATTCGCCGCTCCTCGCCCGCGACCACGATCGAGGTGCTGACGCCCGACTTTCGCGACAAACCGCCGGGAGCGCTGGAAGCCGTGATCGCGGCCAAACCCGACGTCTTCAATCACAATCTCGAAACCGTGCCCCGGCTCTACCGCGCGATCCGCCCCGGCGCCCGCTACGGCCAATCGCTCGAGCTGCTCGCCCGAGCGAAGACGATTTCTCCCGACGTTTTCACCAAGTCGGGGATCATGGTCGGCTTGGGCGAGGAGCGCGCCGAGATTTCGCAGGTGATGGACGACTTGCGCGCGGCGGACGTGGATTTCCTCACCATCGGCCAGTACCTGCAACCGACGCCCAAGCATGCCGCCGTCGCCGAATTCGTCGCGCCGGAAGCATTCGAGGAATTGCGCCGCATCGGGCTCGCCAAGGGGTTCCTGCTGGTCGCGGCTTCGGCCCTCACGCGCTCCTCCTACCACGCCGACCGGGATTTCCGCGCCCTGCAGGCCGCGCGCGTGGAACGCGCCGCGGGCGCTTGATCCATTGCGTCCGAGATGCCGACCCACGCCGAAAAGCGCCGACTGCCCTATACGCCCGAGCAGATGTTCGAGCTGGTCGCGGACGTGGAGAAGTATCCCGAATTCCTGCCCTGGTGCGTGGCGACGCGCGTCAAAAGCCGCCATGGCGACACCATTACCGCCGACATGGTGATCGGCTACAAGGTGTTCCGCGAAAGATTCACCTCGATCGCCCGCCTCGACCGCGCCGCGATGCGGATCGACATCGCCTACCAGGAGGGGCCGTTCCGGTTCCTCAACAATCACTGGGTGTTCGAGCGCGCTCCCAACGGCTGTGTCATCGACTTCTACATCGACTTCGAGTTCAGCTCGCACCTCCTGGAAAAGGCCATCACCGTCGTCTTCAACAGGGCGGTGAGCGTCATGGTCGAGGCGTTCGAGCGGCGGGCAAAGGCGATGTATCGCCCGGAAGCGGGAAAGGCTCGATCTTAAATTTTATGTTCATTTATTATGCAAAGTTTATTAAATACGCCGAATATGCATATATTTTACTCACTCAACTGTCTGCCATTCCCAGGCGAAAGTTAAATATTGTAAATAAATCAAATACTTAATTGTGTGGCACAGGGGTTGCTATTCCGGGCCAAGGTAAACCCGGAGACCGCCCTATGTCCATTTTCGACAGTCCCTTCGACCCCAACGCCAAGCTTTCTTGTCCCTGCGGCCGGCACAAGAGCCTCGCCGAGCACCACGCCGCCATCCGCGAAGTCCCCGCGGGCGAAGACGACCGTCTCGCCCGGGTCGTGGATGGCGCCGTCGTCCGCGCGCTCTTTCCCGAGGACGGGGCGCGCCGGGGATTCCTGAAGGCGGTCGGGGCAGGGACGGCGCTCGCCGCGATCTCCCAGTTCTTCCCCCTGGCGGCAGCCCGGGAAGCGTTCGCGCAGACTCCGAAAGCGCTCGAAAAGACCAAGCTCAAGGTCGGGTTCATTCCCATCACCTGCGCCACGCCGATCATCATGGCTCACCCGATGGGCTTCTACACCCGCCACGGCCTGGAGGTGGAGGTGATCAAGACCGCCGGCTGGGCGGTGATCCGCGACAAGTCCCTCAACAAGGAATACGACGCCTCGCACATGCTTTCGCCGATGCCGCTCGCGATCTCGCTCGGCGTCGGCTCGAACCCGATTCCGTGGACCATGCCGGCAGTCGAGAACATCAACGGCCAAGCGATCACGCTCGCGATGAAGCACAAGGACAAGCGCGATCCGAAGCAGTGGAAGGGGTTCA
>MIAC01000041.1:2231-3695 GCA_001830475.1 Rhodospirillales bacterium RIFCSPLOWO2_12_FULL_67_15 | reverse complement strand
ACCGCGACCGTCGAGGACAAGGTGCCGGGCTGGATGCGCGGCTCGGGCCGCGGCTGGATCACCGCCGAGTACGGCATGCTGCCGCGTTCGACCGGAACGCGCACCGAGCGCGAGGCGACCAAGGGCCGCCAGTCGGGCCGCACCCAGGAGATCCAGCGGCTGATCGGGCGCAGCTTGCGCGCGGTGACGGATTTGGCCCAGCTCGGCGAGATTCAAGTGCGGATCGACTGCGACGTGATCCAGGCCGACGGCGGCACCCGCACCGCCGCCGTCACCGGCTCTTTCGTCGCGCTCCATCGCGCCTTCGCGCGCCTGCAAAAGCTCGGGTTGATCAAAACGATTCCGCTCGTCGATCAGGTCGCGGCGGTCTCCTGCGGCATCCACCAGGGCGTATCGGTGCTCGATCTCGATTACGCCGAGGACAGCGGCGCCGAAGCCGACGCCAATTTCGTCTTCACCGGCAAAGGCGGCATCGTCGAGATCCAGGGCACCGCCGAGGCCGCGCCTTTCACCGAAGCGCAATTCGGCGATCTGATGCGCCTCGCCCGCAAGGGCGTCGCCGAGCTGCTCGCGCATCAGCGCCGCGCGCTCGGTATTTGATATCCGGGCTGCCCCATGACTCGGCGTTTCGCCGGCGGAAAACTCGTCATCGCCAGCCACAATCCGGGCAAGGCGCGCGAAATCGCCGAACTGCTCGCGCCTTACGGCGTCGCGGTGACGATGGCGGGCGCGCTCGGGCTTGCCGAACCCGAGGAGACCGGTGCGACATTCGCGGACAACGCCCGGATCAAGGCGCTCGCGGCGGCGAAGGGCTCCGGTTTGCCCTCGCTCGCCGACGATTCGGGGCTGGAAGTGCAGGCGCTCGGCGGCCGGCCGGGAGTGGAATCGGCGCGGCTTGCCGGCCCCGCCAAAGACTTCGCGCTGGCCATGCGCAAGATCGAAGACGAGCTCAAGGGGGCTCGCGACCGGCGCGCGAACTTCATCTGCGCGCTCGCGCTCTGTTGGCCCGACGGGGAATGCGCCGCGTTCGAAGGGCGGGTGGACGGAACGCTGGTCTGGCCGCCGCGCGGCGCACGCGGCTTCGGCTACGATCCCGTCTTCGTCGCCAACGGGCACGCGATCACCTTCGGCGAGATGGCGCCGGAAAAAAAGCACGCCATCAGCCACCGCGCCGACGCGTTCCGGAAACTCGTCGCCGCCTGTTTTGGAGGCGCGCCATGAGCGGGGGCGGGTCGAATGGCGGGTTCGGCGTCTACGTCCATTGGCCTTATTGCCTCGCCAAGTGTCCCTACTGCGACTTCAACAGCCACGTCGCCGAAACCGTGCCCGAGGCCCGCTGGCGAGGGGCGATTGTCCGCGAGCTTGAACATTACTATCCGGAAACGAAGCGCCTGGGCCGCGCCCGGACGATCTTTTTCGGGGGCGGAACGCCGTCTTTGATGTCGCCCGACTCGGTGGACACGG
>MIAC01000041.1:0-1898 GCA_001830475.1 Rhodospirillales bacterium RIFCSPLOWO2_12_FULL_67_15 | reverse complement strand
GTACGAGGCGACGCAGGACATGACGGCCGCGGCCGGCCTGCCGGCCTATGAAATTTCCAACCACGCCAAGCCGGGCGCCGAATGCCGCCATAACTTGATCTACTGGCGCGGCGGGGCCTACGTCGGCGTCGGCCCCGGCGCGCACGGACGTATTAGCGCCGACGGTGCCGTCTTCCCCACCCACCAGATCCACGATCCCGCGAGCTGGCTCGCCTCGGTCGAAAAGCTCGGCCACGGCACCGGCAAGCGCGTTCGGCTCGCGCCGGAAAAGCGCCGCGAGGAATTGCTGCTTTCGGGCCTCAGGCTCGCGGAAGGCATCAGCCGCGCCCGCTTCCGGGCACTGACCGGCGCCGACGTTCTCGCCGCCGTGGACCGGGCCGGGCTGGCGCGGCTTGTGGACGGAGACTTTCTCGCCCTCGACGATCGCACTTTGCGCGCGACGCCCGCCGGACGGCAGCGGCTGAACGCTGTCTTGGCGGCGTTGATTCCCGCGCGTTAATTCCAACCACGCATTTTTTATTCGTCATGCCCGCGAAAGCGGGCATCCAGCTGAAAATTTACATACAAGCTGGACCCCCGCTTGCGCGGGGGTGACACCCTAAATCGGGGGGCGAAAACTGCCGTAATCAGTTCGGCGACGGGCCGAAGGATTCGGGCGCCTGGCTCACGACCCGGGTGCCGTTGGTGAGAACTTGCAGCACCGCGAGCCCGCGCTCGTTGCCGCCGTCGGCGCGCAAGCGGAAGATACCGTCGCTGCCGGCGAAGCCTGAGGCCTGCGTCAGCGCCGCGGGTGAGAAGTCGGCGCCCTTCTCGCTCCGTCCCAAGATCGCGGCGAGCGCGCCGGCGTCGTAGGCGAGCGTCGCAAGCCGGGGCGGCGCGGCGCCGAACGCCTGGCGGTAACGCTGCTCGAAGGTGGCGCGGGTCTGGGGCGGCGGCGCGGGATACCAGCCGCCGACCAGCGCCGGTTCCGCGCCCAGCCGCGCCTGGTCCCACCGGCCGGTGCCGAGCATGCGGATCTTGGCCGGGTCGATATCGTAAAACGGCAGCAGCGCCGCGATCGACTGCAGGCGTTGCCCGCCGTCGGGCAAGAGCAGGGCGTCGAACGGGAGCTCGCCGAGCGTCTGCAGCTTCTCGAGCCGCGCGAGCGCGCGCTTCGCGATCTCGTCCTCGCGTCCCTCCAGTTCCTTCTTTTGCGCGAGCAGCGCCTGACGGCGCATGTCGTAATTGGCGAAGCGGCGCACCAGATCGGAAAAGTCGGTGGCGTTCGGGTCGTAGAACTGAACCTGGGTCACCGCCGCGTTGCCGGCCGCCGCCTGGCGCAGCGCGGCGACGACCGCATGGCCGTAGTCGTTGTCGGGCGCGAGCGCCGCGAACCGGGCGAAGCCGCGGCTGCGCGCGTAGCCGACGACGCGGCGGACCTCGGCCTCGGGCTGGAAACCGAGGATGTAGGCGCCCTCGCCCGCGACCGCGCGGTCGGAGGAGAACGCCACCACCGGCACCCGCGCGACCCTTGCCGTGGGCGTGACCGCGCGCACGCTTTGCGCGAGGAGGGGCCCAAGCATCAATTGCGCGCCGTCCGAAATCGCTTCCTCTGCGGCGCGAAGCGCGTTTTCGGGCGAATCGCCGGTGTCGTGAACGACGATTTCGAAGCGTTCGTCGGCCCAGTCGAAAAGCGCCATCTGCGCCGCGTTGAGCATGGCCTGGCCGAGGGAAGCGTTCGCGCCCGAGAGCGGAACCAGGAGGCCGACCCGGACCGCGCCTTCGATCGGCGGCGGCGCGACCAGCGGGGTTTCGGGAGTCGTCGCCCCCGGTTGGTCTTGGGGCGAAGCCGGCCGGGACAGCAAGGGCGCGAGCGAAGGCGTGGCGGTTGCGGCTGGCGGGACCCGGGCGGCGGGCGG